>CAZIIE010000008.1:0-28460 GCA_964539375.1 uncultured Nitrospirota bacterium
CCTGCTCAATCTATCAGCATAGACCTGCCCAGTGCAGATTTTTTGAGTGCTGGAACCCCGAAAAATTTAAAATTCTCTTTAACAGCCCCAAGCTCACAAGAACGGATATTGTTACAGACAAAACAATGCTGGAACTCATGAAGGCTCACGAGCAGAGGGTTCCCTGTGGTAGATTTTATGAACTACTGAACACTGAGAAGCCATCGGAAGATAAAGAATCAGAGATAGTGGAGATGATAAATTATGACCAGCATTTCCGTGATTTTCTTATAAAACAATCCCTTTTAGACCCTGAAGAGATGGATTTTTATTTCGGACGGTCACTTATTAAAGGCATGGAGGCCCTTGGTTTCTCCCTTGAAGGCTCAAAGGAGGATGGTTTTTTACTGATTGGGGGAGGCAATGGCTGAAGAACTCACCCTTGGCTTTTCACCCTGCCCTAACGATACCTTTATATTCTACGCACTGGTACATAAGAGGGTTTTCCTGCCTGGACTTGATTTTAAAGTAATAATAAGGGATGTGGAGGAACTCAACCAGCTTGCCTTAAGAGGCGAGGTGGATATAACAAAGATATCCTATCACACACTGGGACATGTGCTTGATGAGTACTGTCTTTTACGGTCAGGAGGTGCCCTTGGCAGGGGCTGTGGCCCCCTTCTGGTAACCAGAGAAGGAAAAACCCTCAGGGACATAAAGGGAAAGCCTGTAGCGGTTCCAGGACGATACACCACCGCCTATCTCTTACTCTGCCTTTATGACCGAGAGATTGCAGGAAATGCCCTTTTTATGTCCTTTGACAGGATTATGGATGAGGTAAAAAAAGAAAGGGTCGCTGCTGGTGTAATAATCCATGAAAGCAGATTCACCTACAGGAGCTTTAACCTGACCATGCTGGTTGACCTTGGTAAATGGTGGGAGGAAGAAACAGCCCTGCCCATCCCCCTTGGCGGAATTGTTGCAAAAAGGTCACTTGGCAATAAAAGGCTTAAAGCCATAGAGAGCCTTATCAGGGAAAGTATCAGCTATGCTTATAGTAATCCTGAAGAAACCAGAGATTATATAAGGAGTCTTGCCCAGGAAATGGACCCTCAGGTGATAACAAGTCACATAAACCTTTATGTCAATCCCTATAGCCTTGACATTGGCCCAGAGGGGCAGAGGGCAGTAGAGGAGATGATGAGAAGAGCCTCAAACATCGGGTTAATTCCTAAAAATACCAGAAAAATAATGTGTTAGCTGGATATAATAAAAGTTGACATTTAATATTTTTTATTGATACTCTATAAATGAGTATTTTTAAAGGGGAATAAATGGCTGACAAAAACGCTGTTTTACGGGAAGTTCAGAAAGCACTGTCCAAAGGGCAGTACCAAAGGGCAATTGAACTCTGGGAGGGATATGCTAAAGAAAATCCCGACGGAACTATTTTTAACACTATAGGTGACCTTTATTTCCGTACTGGAGACAGAAACAGGGCAATTGAGTACTACCACAGGGCGGCAGATTTCTTTGATAAGGAGGGGTTTCTTACCAAGGCACAGGCATTGTATAAAAAGATACTCAACCTTAATCCCCAGGACGGAAAGGCGCTGTTTTTAACAGGAAATATCTATGAAAATAAGGGGCTTATCACCGACGCCATTAAGTACTATCTCTCCTCAATAGATGCCTTTGTAAAGAACAACGATAAAGAAAGCCTGCAGACCGTAACCGAACGGATCACAAAGCTCTCTCCTGACAATATACCTCTCAGGGTTAAGCTTGCTGAATATTTCCAGAAAGAGGGATACACAGAAAACACGGCAAAGGAATACGTTAGTATCGGTCAGATCTGCGAGAAGAAAGGAGAGATAGACAAGGCAAAGGAGTTTTATGAGAAAGCTGTGGAGATTTACCCCCGTTATGAAAAGATATACGATATAGTTACAGACTTTTATAAATCTCTCCAGCTGTACGATGATGCTATCAAATTGCTTGAAAAGGGTCTGGAGCTTTACCCTGAAAAGACCGAGTTAAAACTTAAAAAAGCCGAAATTCTATTGATGAAAGGAAGTATTGCTGATGCAAAGGCAATACTAAATGATATAATTGCCTCCAATCCAGAAAAGGAAACCCTTACACAGAGCACCCGTCTTCTTGTTGATGCTTACCTTGCTGAGGACAAAAAGGACCTGGCCTGGGAAAATCTCACATCTATACTTCTTGAGCTATTTAATCTTGAGGGCAAAAGCACTGTAATGGAGCTTGTTGACCGCTTTAGAGACAGCCACGGAAAGGAAGTGTCTGAGAGGTTAATTGAGATATTTAAGGCTCTGGAGGATTCGGAGGGTCTCTTTCAGGAGTATGTCAGGTATGGAGATTATCTTAAGCAGGAAGGCGACCTTAACGGAGCCCTTCAGAACTACAAAGAAGCCCAGAAAATCAGGCAGGACGATGATGAGCTCAACCAGCGTATCTATCAGATTGAGCTATCCCTTTCCCAAGCCCAGGAGGTTAAGGTTGATGAAAAGAAGGAGAAAAAGAGCTCTGATGAAAAGATAGTTGATGCCGATATCTTTATAAGGTATGGTCTTTATGAAGAGGCCCTGGATATACTTGAAAAACTCAAGGTGGAAGAGCCTGAAAACATAGAGGTTCACAAAAGGCTTAAGAGTATCTATCTTGAGACTAACGACAAAGAACAGGCTGTTACCGAATGTCTTATCCTGTCAAGAATATACGATAAGCTTGGGGAGTATGAAAACAAGGAACAGGCTTTGAAAGAGGCCTTTGACATTAACCCTGAAGACCCAAGGCTTATTGAGCTAACCCATAAACATGAAGAGCCTTCCCAGCTTTATACTTCCCAGGAAACAGAGTTTGTTGGAACCACACTGCCTGAGTTAGAGGAAGAAGAATTTAAAGAGCAAGCAGAGCCAGCCTTCGGTTTTGAACAGCTTGAAGATACGACATCAGTTGAAACCCCTCCTGTGGAAGAGCTTACCGAACTAATTGCTGAGGCTGATTTTTACTACAGACAGGGTTTGCTGAATGATGCACTTAATGTCTATGAAAGACTTCTATCAATACATCCTGACAGAGAGGAGTTCAGAGAAAGGATTGAGGAGATAAAAAACAGGCTTGCCCCTGCAGACAAGGAGGCCCAGACCGAGGAAAGCACCGCCTTGCAAGAAGACGAGTCTATAAAGATGGAAACACCTCTGTCTGAAGAGCCTTCTCAGGCGGTTTCCTTTGAACCACCCACTGAGCCCATCCAGGAGGAGACTGAAGAGGAACTGATAACAGAGGAACTCTCCGCTGCCACTGAGGAGGAAATCTCCGCACCTGAGCCAGAGCTTACCTCTGAGGTGATGGAGATTTTTGAGGAGTTCAAAAAGGGTATTGCCGATGAGCTGGAAGAGGAAGACTATGAGACCCACTACAACCTTGGTATCGCCTATAAAGAGATGGGCCTTCTTGATGATGCCATAAAGGAGTTCCAGATTGCCAAGCAGGACCCTGAAAGGAGAGTGCATGTAATGAGTATGCTTGGTGTATGCTACATGGAGAAACAGCTATATTCTCTTGCCATAGATGCCTACAAGGGTGCACTGGAGGGGATGGAGGAGAAAAACGAGTCTTACTATGGCACCATGTTTGACCTTGCCAATGCCTATGAAAAAAACGGCGACCTGAAGGCTGCCCTTGATATTTATGTTAAGGTCTATGGATGGGATTCAAAGTTCAGAGAGGTGGACAAAAGGATAAATAATCTCAAAAAAATGCTCTCTGAAGACAGTGGAGAGGCTGAGATAGCAGAGGAGGAACCTCCTAAACGGAAAGATAGAATATCTTATATTTAGCGAGGAGCACCTATGGACTATCTTGAGTTTTACGGCCTTAAAGAGCATCCCTTCTCAAATGTTGTTGACAACAGGTTTTACTACAATAGCCCTCAGCACTCTGAAGCACTGAAAAAACTCCGTTACGCTATAGATTCTCGCAAAGGTCTTGCGGTTGTGATAGGAAACATTGGCACCGGCAAGACCACCCTTGCAAGGAGACTACTTGAAGAGCTTGATGAACAGCAGTATGAGGCCACCTTGCTTGTTGTTATCCATTCATCGGTAAGCTCGGACTGGCTTTTAAGGAAGTTTGCCCTCCAGCTTGGTGTAACCGAGGTTAAAAATAACAAGATTGACATAATAGGTCAGATATACAGACGGCTGGTGGAGATAAACGATGAGGGCAGAAAGGCTGTAATCCTGATTGATGAGGTCCAGATGCTAAACTCCAGAGAGATAATGGAGGAATTCAGGGGAATACTCAATATGGAGACCTCTGAAGGTAAGATGGCAAACTTTATATTCTTTGGATTGCCAGAGCTGGAGGATGTGCTTTCCCTTGATGAACCCCTCAAACAGAGGGTTGCTGTAAGGATTGAGCTACAGTCCCTGAGCCTTGAAAACACCATAGACTATATTAAACACCGCCTTCATATTGCGGGTGAGCAGGATGGTCTCTTTGCCGACGATACCTTTGAGCTTATCTATCAGTACTCAAGGGGTGTGCCCCGTTTAATAAACACCATCTGTGATAATGCAATGCTTGAGGGCTACCTGCTTAAAAGAGAACTGATTGACAGAGAGATTATTGAAACCATTCTGATTGACCTTGGTCTTAAAAAATAGCCCTACCCTATCTGCCAAAGCAAATTTCAAGCGCAGAGGATATACTGTTTACACCTAACAACTCTATACCCTTGATATTGCCTACCCTGCTTAATGTTTCTTCAGGCACGATTGCCCTGTTAAAGCCTATCTTTTGTGCCTCCTTCAGCCTTGCCTCGGTCTGCCCTACAGGCCTCACCTCACCTGCCAGCCCGACCTCACCAAACACAATGGTCCTCCTGTCAACAGGTATTTCTCTGAAGGATGAGGTGATTGAAACAAGCACAGGGAGGTCAACGGCAGTCTCAAACACCCTCAAGCCTCCCACTACATTTAGATAGATATCGCTCATTCCAAGCTGCACACCGCCTATTTTTTCAAGCACTGCCACAAGAAGGTTAACCCTCTGGTAGTCAACTCCAATAGAGGTTCTCCTTGGCATGCCAAATACGGTTGGGCTAACAAGGGCCTGAATCTCCACTATTATCGGTCTTGTGCCCTCAACAGTTGCTGTGTAAACTGCACCTGGCTCACTGTCTTTGAAGCCCTGCATAAATATCTCGGAGGGATTTTCAATCTCTCTTAATCCACGGTCTGTCATCTCAAAAACACCTATCTCGTTGGTTGAACCAAACCTGTTCTTTACCGCCCTTAAAACCCTGAAAGCGCTTGAACGCTCACCCTCAAAGTAAAGCACTGTGTCAACAATATGCTCAAGCACCCTCGGCCCTGCGAGGGCACCCTCTTTGGTTACATGACCAATAACAAAGGTGGGCAGATTGAACTGTTTTGCAAGGTTCATTAATCGGTAGGAACACTCCCTGACCTGCCCCACTGTTCCAGGGGCTGATGTTAGCTCCTCGGTGTATATGGTCTGAATGGAGTCAATCACCAGGATGTCTGGCAAACACTCCCTGGCCACCTGAAGGATGTTCTCAAGAACTGTTTCAGCCATTACAAGGATGTTCTCAGAGCTTATGCCGAGCCTTTCAGCCCTCAACTTTATCTGCTCTGCTGACTCCTCTCCTGATACATAAAGGCCCTTCTTCTCTGAACTGTTTACATAACCCTTCAATGCCTGTAAAAGAAGGGTGGATTTACCCACTCCTGGGTCACCACCGATCAGAACCATACAGCCAGGAACAACGCCGCCTCCGAGCACCCTGTCTAACTCGCCAATGCCTGTGCTTTTTCTGCTTTGCTGGGTATAGACTATGCTGTTAAGAGGCTTTGGTTCAGAGGGTTCTCTAACAGACTTAAGCCTCTCAGGGCTGGGCTCTGCCTCTTCCACATAGCTGTTCCACTGTCCACAGTCAGGACACCTTCCAAGCCACTTAACTGAAACAGCACCACAGTTCTGACATCTGTAAAACCGTTTTAACTTAGCCATCTAAATACCCAGAAGTCTCAAACCATCGGTAATACTGTAAGCCCCTTTTATAGCTCTTCTTACAAAGTCCCTTGCCCTTCTAACGGCATCCTTTATCCTATAACCCTTTGAAAGATACACTGTAAGGGCAGCCGAAAAGCAACAGCCTGTCCCATGAAACTCCCCCTTAATCTTACGGGCACGAAACCAGTGAAAATCAGCTCCATCAAAAAGCAAATCCCACACCCACTCCCCTTTCAGGTCACCACCTGTTATGACCACATTTTCAGGGCCAAGCTGATGGATTTTTCTTGCAGCCCTCATCAGGTCATCCCTTCCGCTAATCTCCATTTCAGCGAGCCTTTCTGCCTCCTTCAAATTTGGTGTGATAACCTCTGAAAGGGGAAGCAGTTTCTTTTTAAAGATTTCAATGGTTTCCCTGCCCATAAGGGGTCTTCCAGTTGATGATACCATCACAGGGTCAACCACAAGGTGTTTAACAGCCCTTTCCTTTACAAATCGGCTGAACTCCCTGACAGCATCGGCTGAGTAGATCATGCCTGTCTTTGCCGCATCAAAGGTAAACTCTGAAAAAAGGGCTTTAAGCTGTTCCCTGATAATCTTCACAGGAAGTGGAAAAACAGACCTGACCTCTTTGGTGTTCTGGGCAGTAACTGTATTTATCACCGAAAAGCCCCTGACGGAAAGCCTTGAAAAGACCCTCAAGTCCATCTGCACACCAGCTCCTGAAGTGGGGTCGGAGCCAGCAAAGGTGAGGATGTTCTTCATTCTTGGATTAAAGCTTTATCTCAATAAAGTATTTGCTTCTCAAAGCCCTTATCCAGTCTTTGAGCTTCCTCTGAAATCTCGCCTGTTTTAATCTTTCCCTTGCGATATCCCTTACAGAATCCTTGAGGTCAACCCTCTCTTCAAGATAAAGAATCACAAGCCCCCGTTCTGTCCAGAAGGGGTCACTGTACTGACCTTCTCTCATGCTGTCAAGGACATCCTTTAACTGCCCTGCAAGGTCTTTATCAGAGACAAAAAGGGATTCTTTGCCTGTAAAGACATCGGGTGCCTTTATAAACCCCTCGGTTGCCCTGTCAAAGGGCACACCCTCCCTCAGCCTTTCCATAACCTTTTTTGATACCTCTTCGGCAAGGGCCTTTTCCTGCTCATCTTTTACCCTGAGCAGTATCTGCCTGAATCTATAACCCCTTTCAATGTTAAATTTGTCCTGATTCTTCATAATGTACTCATCAATCTCTTTGTCACTTACAAAGACCTCAGGGGAAATTTTATAGCTCTGAATCTTGTTTAGCAGTATCTGCTCTGAAAGCTTATCCCTGTACTCATCTATGCTCAGCCCCTGTGCCCTTATTGCCTCTTCAAACTGTTCAGGGCTCAAGCCATATTTATTCCTTATCTGTTCAATTGCTCTGTCCACCTCCTCCTTTGAAACCGATATATTCAGCCTTTCTGCCTCCTTTAGCTGAACCTTCATATCAATAAGCCTTTCCAGGTATTCCTTCTCGTACTGCTTAAGAAACTCCCTTCTCTTCTCCGGACTGAGCCCCTGTAGTTTGTCGGAAAATTCAAACTCCATGCTCTTGTAAAGCTCACTCCAGGTAATCACATCTCTTCCGACCACTGCCACAATCCTGTCAATAAGAAAGGATGAATAGGAGGTAGAATGTAGCACCAAAAAAGCAATGACTGTTAAAATAACCCTTTTCATATCAACCACCCTGCTTTTTATCTCAGGTCTTCAGATAACAGTAACATCCTTTATAGAACTGGCAGAGACAAAGACCTTTATATTGTTACTCTGTCTGTCAACAGGCACAACATAAAAACCAGACCTTCTTGAGTTTTTTCCATTGAGGTAGAAACCCCTTTCCCAGGGCAACTCACCCGTAAGGTAACCGAGCATCACCTCACCATCTTCAAACTTGATAAAGACCCTTTTGCCTATCCTTTCAGAAATCCCGTATCGCTTCTGCTCTCTGTAGGATGAATCACCCTTAAAATCCCTTACAAAGAACACCGCCTTTAGTTCTGAGACCCTGACAACTTCAGGGTCGTCACTGTCTGTGGGCCTGAATTTAAACTCCTCCGTATCCTCGTCTAATTCAGATAGCAGAAAACCCTTGAGGAGCTTTCCCCCCTTTAAATGAAGCACCACCTTTTCGTTCATAAAAACCTTTCAGGAGACATTTATAACTATCTTTGACTTCTTCTTTCTCTCCTCCACAAGGTGTGCACGCATTGCCTGTCTTCTCTGATTAAGCAGTATCCTCTTTATCTGCTCCCTGGCCTCCTCATAGGTCATGGGCTTTTCCTTTTCACGCTTTCTAACCTTCAGGAAGTAATAACCATCCTTTCCCTTGTAAGGTCCGCCCACCTCACCTTCCTTCAGGTTTTTAAGGGCCTCACCAATTTCACCTGTAAACAGCCTGGGCTCAACCCATCCGTAATCACTAACTATACCCTTTTTCTCCTTATTAATCCTTTCGCCTATCTTTTCAAAATCCACCTTCTTTTCAAGCTCTCCCTTAATCCTGTCAGCCTCCTCTTTGGACATCACCTGAATGAGCTTAACCTCAACCCTTGCCTGCTTGATGAAGGGCTTTTCAGCATTCTTGTAATAGTCCTTCATATCCTCCTCTTTAATTGAATCCTCTGGAACGAGCTCGTTAATCAGCTTGTTAATCATCAATTGAGCTCTTACCTGCTCTTTGAACTTCTCCTCAGATATATTCCACTTCTTCAGATATTCGTCAATCTTTTCTTTACCCTGTATTTTTGTGTAGTTTTCAATCGCCTTATTCACCTCTTCATCGGTAACCTCTATTCCCTTTTCCTTTGCTGCAGCAAGAAGAAGTTTCTCGGATACCATCTCCTGTATAACAGCTTCCCTGATACTTTTCTCATCAACCTTTTCAGCTGTTTGACGGTGGAAATCAAGCCTCTGTTTCAGTCGGGTTTGAAAATCCTCCATTGATATTTCTTCACCATTTACTACTGCTGCAGGTCCGGTCTGTTCAGGCTTTTTTGAACAGGAAAGGAATGAAAAAATCATCACTGCTGAAACAAGTAAAATCAGACCCCTTTTCAACATACAAACCTCCTTAACATATTCTTGGTAATTGCTCTCCTGCTAACATATCAAGCATCCTCGTTCCCCCGAACTCTGTATGCAATAAAACCATGCTCTTTGGCTCCTCTTTAACCCTCCCTATTATGGAGGCATCCCTTCCAAAGGGATGGCTTTTCATTGCCTCAAGTATAGATTTTGACATATCCTCTCTTACAAAAGCAACAAAAACACCCTCATTTGCTACATAAAGAGGGTCTATTCCGAGTATCTCACAGGCGCCTTTTACCTGCTCCTCTATTTTGATGGCACCTTCGTCTATCTCAATGCAGAGCTGTCTTTCTATGGCTATCTCCTTCAGTGTTGTCGCAAGTCCTCCTCGTGTAGGGTCTCGCAGAGCATGGATATAACCGTAAAATTCCTTCAGCTGTCTCAGAAGCAGGTTCAGAGGTCTTGAGTCAGAAAGCACCGGTGGGTCAAAACTAAGCCCATTTCTTTCAGCCATTACCGCAACTCCGTGGTTCCCGATGGAACCTGACAGCAATACTGCATCCCCTGGCATCACCCTTTCGGGACTGAAGCGCACCCCCCTTTCCAGATAACCTATGCCTGCTGTGTTAATGAAAATTCCATCACCCTTTCCTCTTTCAATCACCTTTGTATCACCGGTCACAACCTCTACCTCTGCCTCCTCAGAGGCCCTCTCTATGGAGCTCAATATCCTTTTAAGCTTTTCCATAGGAAAGCCCTCTTCAAGGATTAAGGACAGTGAAAGAAACCTTGGCTCGCTACCAACCATTGTCAAATCATTAACCGTTCCATGCACTGAGAGGGAACCAATATCACCGCCAGGGAAGAATACAGGTGATACCACGAAGCTATCGGTGGTAAAGGCAATGGACCTGTCTTCAATGATTGCTGAATCGTTGAACTGCTTTAAAGATATATGAGATGATAGAGTTTCCCTCAAAAAGCGGTGCATGGTTTTACCACCGCTTCCGTGGGCGAGAAGGATCTTTTCCATATCTTGCATATTTCATTATATAATATACTCTAAAAAAAAGATAAGGAGCTTAAAATGAGGATAATCAGGACAGGTAATGAACTTGATGGATTTTTAAAAATCCTTAGAAGGCGTGCAGTCGGTATAAGTGATGAGATAGTCAGAAAGGTTGAAGAGATAATTAACGATGTAAGAAAAAGGGGAGACAGGGCATTAAGGCAATATACAGAGAGGTTTGACAGGCTTAAGTTAAAGGAACTAAGACTTAAAAATTCCATTATAAACAGGCTTTCAAAGAAAACCCCTGAGGATGTAAAAGAGGCAATTGAGCTTGCAGCAAAACGCATCAGGCGTTACCACGAACATCAGAAGGAGCAAAGCTGGTCGTACTCTGAAAGGGGTGTCACCCTTGGCCAGATTATAACACCCCTTGAACGGGTTGGGGTTTATGTGCCTGGAGGAAAGGCCTCCTACCCTTCCACAGTCCTTATGAATGTGATTCCAGCCCAGGTGGCAGGCGTTAGGGAGATAGCCCTCTGTGTGCCTATGCCAGAAGGAGAGCTAAACCCTGCAGTGGCCACCGCCATAAAAGTGCTCGGAATCAAAGAGGTTTACCCTGTGGGAGGTGCGCAGGCGATAGCAGCCCTTGCTTACGGCACCCAGAGCATAAGAAGGGTTGATAAGATAGTTGGCCCTGGCAATATCTATGTTGCCCTTGCCAAAAGGATGGTCTTCGGTCTGGTAGATATAGACATGATAGCAGGTCCCAGTGAGATACTGATTATTGCTGACAGCCGCACTGACCCTGAGCTTATTGCCGCTGATATGCTCAGTCAGGCAGAACATGATGAGTATGCCTCATCCATAGCAATAACCACCTCTGAGGCCCATGCAAAAAGGATAGAGGAGGCACTGGAACTGCTTTTAGCAGACCTGAAACGGTCTGATATAGCCAGAAGCTCACTGAAAAACTTTGGCGCCATTATAGTTGTAAAAAACATAAAACAGGCAGCCCGGGTTGCAAACACCATTGCACCTGAGCATCTTGAGGTCCTGATTGAAAGGCCTGAAAGCATTGTTGGTGAATTAAGAAATGCAGGTGCAGTGTTTCTTGGGAAATGGACCCCTGAACCAATCGGTGACTATATTGCTGGACCAAACCATACACTCCCAACCGGTGGCACTGCGAGGTTCTTTTCTCCCCTCGGTGTCTATGATTTTCAGAAAAGAACAAGTCTTATAGGATGTTCTAAGGCCTCCTTCAAAAGACTCTCAGAGCCTGTCATAACCCTTGCAGAGGCAGAAGGCCTTGAGGCCCATGCAAACACGATAAGGGTAAGGCTTAGAAAACAGTGAAACACCTTATAACAGGCAAAGAGGGCGAGGATTTTGCCGTAAGGTTCCTCAAAAAAAGGGGACTAAAGGTCATTGAGAGGAACTATCGCACCCCCATCGGCGAGATAGACATCGTTGCCAGAGATGGCAGGGATATAGTGATCGTGGAGGTAAAAACCCGTAAGGGGCTTGAACATGGCCACCCCCTTGAGGCTGTTGATGCAAGAAAACAGCATAAACTGAGAAGGTTAGCCCAGTTTTATATGAAGACAAAGGGTCTTACAGATGTGCATATCAGGTTTGATGTGCTTGGATTAATTAAAGAAGCAGATGGTTACAGGGTGAGCTATGTAAAGGATGCCTTTTGAGGTATTAATTTGACAAATCATCCTGGTCTTCATTATATTTAACTTTCGGTATCTGTTATGTATTTTCAGGAGATAATTCAGACATTGAACAGGTTCTGGGCTCAGAGGGGCTGTCTGCTCCTTCAGCCCTACGACATGGAGGTGGGTGCTGGCACCTTTCATCCAGCAACCTTTCTGCGCGTGCTGGGCCCAGAGCCCTGGAGGGTTGCCTATGTGGAGCCCTCAAGAAGGCCAACCGATGGCCGTTATGGAGAAAACCCTAACAGGCTCCAGCACTACTATCAGTATCAGGTCATCATCAAACCATCCCCCCTTGAAAGTCAGGAACTCTACCTGGAAAGCCTTGAGGCACTGGGTCTTGACCCCAAAAAGCACGACATCCGTTTTGTAGAGGATGACTGGGAGTCTCCCACCCTTGGTGCATGGGGGTTAGGCTGGGAGGTATGGCTTGATGGGATGGAGATTACCCAGTTTACCTATTTTCAGCAGGTTGGAGGGATAGACCTCAAACCTGTCTCCCTGGAGATAACCTACGGGCTTGAACGGATAGCCATGTATCTTCAGGGTGTGGATAATGTATTTGAGCTTCAATGGGCTGAAGGTATCACCTATGGTGAGATACACCATAAATCTGAAGTGGAGTTTTCAAAGTTTAACTTTGACTACGCCAATGTGGAGCTACTAAGGAGATTATTTGAAGACTTTGAGGCTGAAGCAAAGAGGTTAGCCAGTGAAGGGCTTGTCCTGCCCTCCTATGAGTACTGTCTTAAGTGCTCCCACACCTTTAACCTCCTTGATGCAAGGGGTGCCTTTTCAGTGACCGAAAGAACTGGCTATATTGCAAGGGTGAGGGCCCTCGCAAAGCTTGCAGCTGAGGGTTTCTACAAGCAGCGTGAGGAAATGGGTTTTCCTCTTTTAAATACACTGAAACCACTGGATAGCAAAGGGCAATCAGCAACAAATGAACAACCCCTTCCCTCCAACACAGGAGAGCTTATACTGGAGATAGGCACCGAAGAGATACCTGCCCGATTTGTCCCGATTCTTCTTGAGCAGCTTGAAAAGGAGACAAAGAGGGTCTTTGATGAAAACCTTATTGAACATGGTCCTGTCCAGTGTATGGGCACACCGAGAAGGCTCGTCGTAACTATAAAGGATGTGGCTGAAAAGCAGAAGGGAAGAACCGTTGTGGTCTATGGTCCACCCAGAAAGGTTGCCTTTGATGAAAAGGGCATGCCCACCAAAGCGGCAGAGGGCTTTGCCCGTTCCCAGGGGGTTGATGTCAGTCAGCTGAAGGTGGGCAAGAAGGGCAAGGGTGAATATCTAATGGTTGAAAAATCTGAAGAGGGTAAGCCTGTAAGTGATATACTTCCTGAGCTTTTGAAGGGCATTGTGCTTTCTCTCAAGGCTCCTAAATCTATGAGATGGGGAAGCGGCTCTTTAAGGTTTGTCCGTCCAATTCACTGGATTGTGGCTGTTTTCAATGGCAGGGTTGTGCCCTTTGAGATTGATGGTATAGAGAGTTCAAATATAAGCAGAGGACACCGTTTTCTGGCACCAGGGGAGTTTACAGTAAGGGATATTGATGGTTTTATAAAGGAACTGAGAGAGCACTTTGTGGTGCTTGACCAGGAAGAAAGAAAGGCGATAATCCTCAAGTCCCTCCGTGAGCTTTCTGAAAGGGCTGGTGGCAGAGTTGTGGAAGATGAGGAGCTGCTTAACACGGTGGTTCATCTCATAGAGCATCCCCATGCGGTATTATGTGAGTTTCCAGAGGAATACCTTACCCTCCCAAAGGAGCTACTTGTAACAGTGATGAGAGACCACCAGAAGTATTTTGCCATAGAGGATGAATCGGGCAGGTTAAAAAACAGCTTTATTGTTATCAGCAATACCACTGAAGAAAATAACCCCGCTGTGAAGAAAGGGGCTGAAAGGGTTATAAAGGCAAGGTTTGAAGATGCCCGTTTCTACTATAATGATGACCTTAAGATACCCCTTGAAAACAGGCTTGATGAGCTTAAGGCAATCGTCTATCAGGAAAAGCTTGGCTCCCTCTATGATAAGACCTTGAGAGTGCAGAGTATAGCCTTAAGGCTATGTGAAAAAACCGGTGCTGACAGAGAGCTTGTTAAACGGGCTTCCCTGTTATGCAAAACCGACCTTGTAACCGGTGTGGTTGGAGAGTTTCCCGAGCTTCAGGGCTTTATGGGTATGCACTATGCACTGAAGGGTGGAGAGGCTCAAGAGGTAGCAAGGGCTATCTTTGAACAATACCTTCCAGCCCATGCTGGTGACAGAGTGCCTGAAACACCAACTGGTGCAACCCTGAGCATTGCCGACAGGATTGATAATATCCTGAGCTTCTTCTCCATAGGGCTTAAACCCACTGGCTCAGAAGACCCCTTCGGTCTGAGAAGGGATGCCATTGCTATTATCTCAATCCTTAAAGAAAAGGGCTATGAGCTTTCAATCGCTGAACTCGTTGATATAGCCTTCAGCGAAACCACTGTGGACACCTCCTCTGTGGACAGAGATGAGATCACGGGATTTTTTATTCAGCGTTTAGAGCCGATCCTCTCATCGGAAGAAATCAATTATGATACCCTTCAGGCACTTTCACCTATCCTTGCCTTTACCTCTATGAAGGACCTGATATTAAGGGCAAAGGCACTTGAGGAATTTAAAACCATGCCCACCTATACCGAGACCCTTACCGCCCTCAAGAGGGTTTTTAATATCCTGAAAGACTGGCAGCCTTCAAAGGTTGATGAGACACTGCTTAGCAGGGAAGAAGAAAGGCAGTTATACCAGACAACAAAAAGACTCTACGGTGATATAGCCGCTCTGGTTGAGGAGAAAAACTATGCCAGGGCACTTAAAAGCCTTTCAGAGCTAAAAGAACCTGTTGACAGGTTTTTTGATAACATACTGGTTATGGACAAAGATGAAAGGATAAGGGTAAACCGATTAAACCTTCTTTCTCAGATAAAGGCCACTGTTTTATTGATTGCCGACCTTTCAAAGTTGAGGGAAGAATAACCACCGAAGTTTATTTTCTTGACAAAGGGTTTTGACCTATGATATGAAAAAAACCATTACCTGTTTAACAGGTAAAAGCCACTTTTCAAGGAGGAGCAAGATGCAGTTTCCCGATGACATTAAATACCACAGGGAGCACACCTGGGTCAGAGTGTCTGGTAATAAGGCCACCATTGGAATTACCGATTATGCTCAGGACCAGCTGGGTGATATAGTCTACATAGACCTTCCAGATGTGGATACAGAGATTGAAAAGGACACCGAATTTACCGAGATTGAATCAACCAAGGCCACAAGCTCTGTTGTTGCTCCTGTCAGTGGTACCATTGTTGAGGTAAACGAGGAACTTGATGAGGCTCCCGAGATTATAAATGAATCACCCTATGACAAGGGGTGGATTGTGGTTGTAGAGATGTCTGACCCATCAGAGATTGACGACCTCCTTGACTCTGCCGATTATGAGAGGTATGTAGAAGAGGAGGCCAAATAGAGTGAGAATTGGTATTCTCGGTGCAGGCCCAGGTGGTTATGTGGCTGCACTGAAGGCTGCCCAGCTTGGAGCTGAGGTGGTTGTTGTTGAGGATACCGAGGTTGGGGGAACCTGTCTTAACAGAGGCTGTATCCCCACAAAGGCAATGCTTGCATCCTCTGAACTGTATGAAAAAATAAAAAAGGCAGATGAATTTGGTATTTCTATAGATGGCACTGTAACCGCTGACCTTGCCAGGATAGTATCAAGAAAACAGAAGGTAATACAGACCCAGATAAAGGGCATCAAGGGTCTTTTCAGGAGCTGGGGTGTGGTGCTCAAGCATGGAAGGGGAAGGATTGTTTCTGAGAGAAAAATAAAGATAGAGGCTGACACTGAAGAGACCATAGAGGTAGACCGAATTATAATAGCCACTGGTTCAAGACCTGCCGAACTGCCTCTCTTTCCCTTTGATGGTGACAGCATTATCTCTTCAACTGAAGCACTGGAGCTGAAGGAGATACCCAGAACCCTTGTTATAATTGGGGCAGGAGTTATTGGATGTGAGTTTGCCACCCTTTTTAGAGCTCTTGGCTCTGAGGTTACCCTGGTGGAGCTTATGCCAAGGGCATTGACAACTGAGGATGAAGAGATTTCAAGGCTACTTGAAAGGGAACTCAAGAAAAAAAAGATAAAGCTCATTACCGATGTCAGGGCTGAAAGGGTACAAAAGACCAGGGATGGTATTCATATAGGACTTTCAAACGGCAAGGAGATTGTGGCTGACAAGGTGCTTGTATCCATTGGTCGCAAACTGAACTCCGATGATATCGGTCTTGAGGAAATCGGTATTGAAACCGGACAGAGAGGGGAGATTAAGGTAGATGAAAGGCTTCAGACCAATGTGCCTGGCATTTATGCTGTTGGTGATGTAACAGGGGGCCCAATGCTTGCCCATGTGGCATCAAGGGAAGGTCTTGTGGCTGCCATAAATGCAACAGGTGGTGATATCAGAATGGATTACTCTGTGGTTCCCTCTGCTATTTTCACAAGCCCTGAGATAGGCTCTGTGGGTTTAAGGGAGCAGGAAGCAAAGGAGCGTGGAATCCCCTATCAGACAGGACATTTTCAGTTCAGGACCCTTGGAAAGGCCCATGCAATGGGAGAAATTTCAGGACTGATAAAGATCATTGCAGACCCTGAGACCGATAAGATACTTGGTGGACACATTATCGGTCCCCATGCCTCTGACCTTATCCATGAGATTGCAGTTTCAATGAAAAACGGAGTAACCATAAAGGGGCTTGCAGAGACCATCCATGCCCACCCAACCCTTTCGGAGGGAATAATGGAGGCTTCAGAGGATGTACATGGTGAAGCAATCCATGTGCCGAAAGGATAGATGTCTAACTCCAGATGAATAATATTAATGATTATAAGGGCTGGTTTCAAAGGATTAAAAGGGAGGAGTCTGAACACTTAGAGGAGCTTGATGTCCTCCTTCGTGCCCTTGACCGCACCTTCAACCCTGAAAACCTGCCAATTCCAACCAGAGACTATACCACAAGGGACTTTTACCGGGAAATGACCATCATAAGGGATGGAATTCTGAGGGTCTTAAATATACTGGAGCACATCATCCCTGAAAGCCAGAAGAATATGTACTGGTTTCAGAAGTATGCCGAACAGACCTACTTCTCAGACAAAAGAAGGGATTATTTAAGAAGACAGCTATACAATCAGGACACTGAGGAAAAGGCCCTTTTGCTCCTTTACGATTCATTTATAAATCTCAAGGGAATAATCGGTGATCTTTTGAAGTCTGAAAAAATAAGCTTCAGTGGATATAAAAATTTTGGCGATATCCTTTCAAAATCAATAAATGAAAACAGATACTTTAACCCCTTTGCCCATGAGATACATCCTGAGTTTGACCGAATCACCATACCTGAAATTGTATCCATCGTAAAGGGCATAAAGGATAGCGAAATAAAGAGAGTAATCTCAGGAATACTTCTTTCTCTCTTCAGGATACTGCGGTTTATAAAACATATTGAGCCTTCATCTCATACCCTTAATTCCCTTAACTGTGACCTTCTGATACTGTTTTTGATAAACTCTGAGATAAGGGCTTTCATAGAAGCACTGAAGGGTTTCAGGGGCATAAAAGACAGAGGGATAAGAGACTTTAAGGAGATGCTTGCTTTTCAGTTTTCGGTTGAGTCAAAGAGGGCCTTTGAGCAGGAGCTCAGAGATGTAACATCTCTGGGTTCTTTGAACAAGCTCAGAGGCAAGGTTGAGAACAGCTTTGGTATCATCCAGCACCTTGTTGAGGAATCAATAGTTCAGACTGCCCGACTTTTTTCACCAGAGATAAAGGGAGAGGACATCTTCCCAAGCTACATCACCCGACTTGAGCAGTCATTGAAACTTAGAGAGGATGTTTACACCCTTTATAAATTCTTTGAAATCTTTGAACTCGTTGCAGGTGATAAAAAAGAGATACTCCTTCCTGTTATCCACTCAATTAAGGCCTTTATGCAGTACTTTGAAAGTTTTACCTTCAGGCTTTTAAGACATGATGATTACGAAGAGTTTTATAAATTCTTCAATGAATTTCTTGCCACCAATGATGATATCCTGACCGATGGCTCCTTTAAAAGGGTGCAGGCTGCTGTTCACAGTTTCAAGATATTTCTTGAGACAACCGTTCGCCTTATCTCTCAGAGGGCAGAGCTTCACGGAAAAGAGATTGACATGGAAAAGGTAAACTCGGTTTTACACCAATTTCTTTCAGAGCATTCAGAGGTTCAGGAATACCTGTCAAAAAAGGGTATTCTTGAATAACTCTTTTGATTGACAATATTAATCAAAGGGGCTTTTAAATGCTCCAAGAATTATAAGGAGGTTTATATGGCTGAAATTATTGATGTTCATGCAAGGGAAATCCTTGACTCAAGGGGCAATCCTACCGTTGAGGTTGAGGTTGTTCTTGCCACAGGAGCCATGGCAACTGCAGCTGTTCCTTCAGGTGCATCAACAGGGGAGAGAGAGGCTATTGAACTCAGGGATGGTGATAAAGATAGATACCACGGAAAGGGGGTAACAAAGGCTGTAAACAATGTGATAGAGGAGCTTGCCCCAAGGATAATCGGACTTGACTCGGAAGACCAGGTCTATATTGACAATCTTATGATTGAGCTTGATGGCACTGAGAACAAAAGCCGCCTTGGTGCAAATGCCATTCTGGGTGTATCTCTGGCAGTTGCAAAGGCAACGGCCGAGGACCTTGGCCTTCCCCTTTATAAATACATAGGAGGTTGCAATGCCAAGGAACTGCCTGTGCCTTTGATGAACATCATGAACGGCGGTGCCCATGCTGACAATAATCTTGACATACAGGAGTTCATGATTATGCCTGCTGGTTTTGACAGCTTTGCCAATGCCCTGAGAGCTGGCTCTGAGGTCTTTCATACCCTGAAGAAGCTCTTAAACTCAAAGGGGCTAAACACAGCGGTTGGTGATGAAGGTGGCTTTGCACCAAATCTTAACAAAAATGAAGAGGCCATAGAGTTGATACTGCAGGCCATTGAGCAATCAGGATACAGACCTGGCGAGCATATTTTTCTTGCCCTTGATGTGGCAGCTTCAGAGCTGTACACTGATGGCCGCTACAGCTTTGAAGGAAAGAGCATTTCCTCCTCAGACCTGATAGATTACTATGAAGGGCTTGTAGAAAAATATCCTGTCCTTTCCATAGAGGATGGTCTTGGAGAGAATGACTGGGAAGGCTGGAAGGAACTCACTGTTAGGCTTGGTAAAAAGGTTCAGCTTGTGGGAGATGACATCTTTGTGACCAACACAAAGATTATCAAAAAGGGAATTGATGAAGGGGTTGCCAATTCGGTTTTGATAAAGCTAAATCAGATAGGCACACTAACCGAAACCCTTGATGCCATTGAGATGGCAAAAAGGGCATCCTATACAGCTGTTATATCCCATCGTTCTGGAGAAACAGAAGACACAACAATCGCTGACCTTGCAGTAGCATGCAATACTGGTTTTATCAAGACAGGCTCTCTGGCAAGAAGTGAAAGGATTGCCAAATACAACAGACTCTTGAGGATAGAAGAAGAACTTGACGAGGCAGCCTCCTATCCAGGACTTTCTGCCTTTTATAATTTGAACAGGCGATAGGCGATAATAGGCGATAGGCGACAGGCTAAAGGCTAAAGGCTATAGGCGATAGGCTATAGGCCATTGGTATGAAATGAAGATGGAGATACCTATGATAGCCAAATATTAGCAGCTTCGTGATTTAAACGAAGTTTTCTGGAAAATTTTGAATTTGAATTTGTTCAGGAATTAGAAATTCGAATTTTGAATTCCCAGGAGGTTGTCATGAAAAAAATATCCATACTGATGGTTTTACTGGCTATAATTGCATCTTATGTGGCAGGTGCACAGGCAGAGGTTCGTTACAGAAAGTTCAGCAAAAAAGAGATTGAGGAAATGAAGAGGACAAAGGTGATTATTCACACTAAATTTGGTGACATCAAACTCCGATTTTTCCCTGAAGTGGCACCAAATCATGTTTACAATTTTATCAGCCTTGCTAAAAAGGGGTTTTACGACGGCACCATCTTTCATCGCATCATCCCGGGGTTTGTTATACAGGGTGGAGACCCCAATACCAAAACCCCTAACAGGTCAAGCTATGGTCTTGGCGGACCTGGTTATACCCTCAAGGCAGAGTTTAATAACAGACCTCACCTGAGAGGCACTCTTTCAATGGCACGGAAGGCAAATCCAGACAGTGCAGGTTCACAGTTTTTTATATGTGTTGCCCCTGCCCCTCACCTTGATGGTAAATATACGGTGTTTGGTGAGGTAGAAAAGGGTATGGATGTTGTTGACAGGATTGTCTCCCAGCCAAGGGACTGGAGGGATATACCCAGAGAAAGGATAGAGATGAAAATGGAAGTGGTGAAAGAATGAGTTTTTTATGATATAATTACATATGTTTCAAAGAAACCTCCTTAGAAAACAGGTTTACAGTGAAAAGAGAAAGCAATCCCTTGTATTTTTGTTATTTCTTATTGTAGTTAATCTGTACCTTCTCTGGAGCCTTATTTTTGATGACAACGGTCTTTTCAAGTATCTACGCCTGAAAGAAAAGAGGGTTGAGATCATAAATGAAATAAACCTGCTTGAAAGGGAAAACTCCAGCTTAAAGAAACAGATAAAGCGACTGAAGGAAGACCCTTACTACATGGAAAAGCTTGCCCGTGAGCAGCTTAACCTTTCAAGGCCAGATGAGTTTGTTTTTATATTCAAAGAATAGTCCTGTAAAAACCGCCGATGTCCAAAAAGACGATTTTGATAATTGATGATTCTCCCGAGGTTAGAAGACAGTGCAGCTCCCTGCTTAAAGAAGCAGGCTTTGAGGTCATTACTGCTGAAGATGGAGACCAGGGGTTTGAGCTCCTCAAACAGATAAGGCCTGACATAATCTTTGTAGATTTTATAATGCCCAGGGTAAATGGTTTCAGGTTCTGCAAGCTACTTCTTAATGACCCGGGGCTTAAGAATATCCCTGTAGTTGTGCTCACCGAAAAAAAGGAAGATGTAATCAGGACCTTCAAAGAAAAACTTGGTATCAGCCACTACCTGAAAAAACCCTTTCACCCTACGGAACTACTTTCAAAGATAAACGAGATTATCTTTAAAGTCAAGAAGGAAAAGGACGAGCCACTGAGCAAAGGTCAGAGCCTTTCAGAACTAAAGCTATTAATCGGTGAACTGTTGAGAAAGGACCTTCGGGGACTTATTAAGACAACCCTTTACGAGGTTTTAAAGGAGACTGACACCCTGCAGACAGGCAATGTGCTTATTTCAGGCAGAATAGGAAGGTTAACCCCCTCTGATATAATACAGTTTGTCTCCATGTCAAAGCTATCGGGCAAACTCTCTTTTATTGCAATGGGGCTTAATTCAGAGTTTTACTTTAGTGAAGGTGATATCCTTTACTGCAGTTTTAACACCGATGAAAGGAGCAGCTCCTTTATTGATTTTTTAAAAAGAGAAAACAAACTTACCGATGCTAACTTAAGGGAACTACTCTCTGACTCCGAGCAGAATGAGCTACCCCTTGAGATATGTGCAGTAAATCGTGGAATTGCCACCTGGGAAGACACAAAAAGGGCAATCAGAGAGACTGTAGAAGAAGGGCTTTACCACACCCTCTCAGTAAAGACAGGCCATTACTATATGGAAGATATTGAGATACCTGATACAATAAAAAAGATTGGTTTCAGGGCACAGGCTGAAGCAATTCTTCTTGATACCCTGAGGCGGATTGACGAATCCATGAAGGATAGCATAGCCAGGTAAAAGGCCCAATAAGGGCCATGATGTATGCTGTGCTGTTATCTTATCGTAGCCTTTCCTTTCTGAACTTTTAATGAATCAGGTCACTGCCTGGAAAATCCTTAAGGTGTGTCTCTTTAACTGTGTGCATTACATCCTCAATCATCTTTTCGTGGGCATCCAGCAGATCCTGCTCACCCACATCAAGCATAGATGCAATGTCTTTAAAGGGCAGGTTCCTTTCATAGTGAAGCTCGGCAATCATTATCTTAAGAAGGTCATCCTGCAGTATCTGCCTCATCTCACTGTTAGTGGTCTGAATCCTCTCACAGGCCTCTGGAACTGTCATGCCTGATTTGACAAGCCTCATAAGCTCTCTCATCTCTCTGTCGTAAAGTTCTTCCTCTTCCTTTGTAAATTCCTTGTACTCGGGCATAAACCTTACAGGGATTTAAATTAAAGAAATCCCTTCCTCCTTTCCTTGACAAAGTTTTAGTATTTTAGCATAAAAGGGGAGTTTTTCTCTAAAACTCTGATAGGTTTATTCCCTGATTAGAACAAAAACTCAAAGCTCAAGCTCAACGAGGGGTATCACAAAGGTAAACCTGCTCCCCTTTCCCAGGGTGCTTTCCACCCAGATAGCGCCACCATGAAGCCTTATAATCTCGGCACTCAGTGCAAGCCCGAGCCCTGTTCCACCAAAACGGCGTGAAGTAGAGCTGTCCTCCTGCTGAAAGGGTTCAAAAATCTTTTTTATTGAATCGGCCTTTATGCCTATGCCTGTGTCTGCAACACTAACCCTTATATATCGTTCAACATCCTGGCTGATAGAGTTATAGACATCCTCCTTAAACAGGGCTGGCACATTCTCAGCAATCCACTTTTTATTAACTACAGAGGCTTCAACCTTTATATTTCCTCCATCAGGTGTGAACTTGGCAGCATTGGTAAGAAGGTTAAAAAGCACCTGTTTAATCTTTTTCTCATCAACCACCACTACATCAGGTATCTCCTCTATAGATGTTGATACCTTAAGGCCATGCTTTATAGACTTCTGCTTGATCATCACCAGTGAGCGTTCTATGAGTTCCCTGATGTTTACATACTCTTTGTGCAATTCCATTTTTCCAACCTCTATCTTTGATAGGTCAAGAATATCCTCAATAAGGGACAGCAGGTGCTGGGCACTGCTGAGGATGTCGTTTATGTACTCCTCCTGGATACTGTTGAGTTCACCGTAATGCTTATCCAGAAGCACCTCTGAAAAACCAATGATTGCATTAAGTGGTGTCTTCAGCTCGTGACTCATATTGGCAAGAAAGGTTGTCTTTGCAAGGCTTGCAGCCCTTGCCTGCCTTGCCATATCCATAGCCTGCTTTGTTGCTCTTTCAAGCTCAACTGTTCTTTTTTTCACAAGCTCCTCAAGATGCTCACGATGCTCCTGCAACTGGCGGTCACGCTCCTGAACCCTTGATATCATATCATTAAAGCTTCGCACCAGAAAGCCAAGCTCGTCCTTTCTGTCCACATCTGTTTTTACCCTCAGGGAGTAATCCTCTGATTCCGTTATGCTCTGGATGGTCTGGGTAGTTCTTAAAATAGGCATTGATATCACACCCTGAAGCCTTGTGGCAATCAGATAGGCAATGATAATTGAAATAAAAAAAACAACAAGAGCGATAAAGAGATATCTCAGCAGCCTTTTTTTCAAAACCCTCAAGTCATAGCTTATCTTCAGAGCGCCTATAATCTTTCCTTCAAGGTATATCTTCTGGAATGCCACAAGGTAGTTGTCCTCAATCCTGACCTCATCCCACATTGCCTGCCAGTTAAAAGGAAGTGCTATCTGGGGTTTTACATCTCCACTACTGCTCTGTTTGTTTCTGTACTCAGCAAAGAGATAACCATTTTTATCATAGAGTGTAGCTTCTGTGATGTAGGGTTCATTTTCAAGGGAAGACAGTAACTCCTTTGCTGTCTGGTTGTCAGAAAACTCAAGGGCTGCAGTGCTGTTGTCTGCAATAACCCTGGCTATGCTTTTGAGTTTTTCGGATATATTTTTCCGAGCCGTCAGATAGTCGTTCGCAACAAAGGCAAGGGATGCGATGGCAAGCACAATTGTGCTTGTGGTCATGATGATTATGGTTATCTTGTCCCTAATTGACAGGTTCTTCAGATACTCTACGAACCGAGACCCTCTTTTCATCATATACCCTCTTGGCAAGATTAAGCAGTTTAGAGCTTATCCTTAGCCCTGCTTTGCGGGCTGAGGCAATGTTTATCTCAAAGGATATCCTGTTATTCAGTGTTATCATATTTATCATTACCCCCTCTTTGGAAAGCCCCTCCGAATCACCCACAGTAAGGACCGCCCTGTTATTGATGTTTTTTAATATACCTTTAACATGCTCTGCCTCATCGGGACCTATGTAAAGGATCTGACATTTTTTAAGCTCCTTTAATGTTTTAATCTGCCATACCCTCATAACCCTCCTTTTAATCCTTTTACCATCAAAGGCGAATAGGGCATCTTCAAAGGGATTTTTTCCAATGATGCAGAGGTTGAAATCTCCCCCCTGTGGAAGCTTCTCCTCTGGCCAGTCAACAAAGTTAACAAACTTAAAAATAAAGGCTGCCTTTATCAGGTATTCGGATGTGACAGAAGGAGCTGCCTTCAAATCAAAGGGCAGAAAACACAGTATAGCCAAAGCTAAAAGAGATGTGAGTATCCTTTGCATTCCCCTGCTTGTCATGAACAACTTAACCTTTCCAATCGGTTCCCACCTGTTACATTTTAAAAACTATCAATTCCCCCCTTTTGGTAAAACAAAGCAGAACCTGCTGCCCATAGAGTCCTCTCGGTCATCAACCCATATCCTTCCCCCATGACACTCCACAGCCATTTTACAGAAGGAGAGCCCGAGACCACAGCTTCCTGTAATAATTCCCTTTTCTCTCATCTCAAGCTGTTCAAATCTGTCAAAAATCTTCTCCCTGAATTCCCGGGGGATGCTATCGCCTTCGTTTTCAACCTCAACCCTTATAAAGCTGTCTTCATTGTCAAAGGCCCTGATAACAATATCCCCTCCCCTCGGGGTGTGCTTTAACGCATTGTAAAGCAGATTTGACAGAACCCTTGAAATAACCACCCTGTCAATCTCAACAGGAGGAAGCTCATCATCAATAAACACATTGAGGTTCAGCTCGTTTAGCTCCAGCGAAAGCCTGAACATCTCGGTGGTCTGGTCTATTATATCGTCCAGATAGGTGGCCTCTTTATTCAACCTGAGCTTTCCCTCCTGCATCCTGTAAATGTCAAGGACATTCTGAATCATTGATTTCGTATGTTCGCAGTTATCAATACCAGCTTTCAGAAAATTTACCTGTTTTTCACTAAACCTGTCCTTGTGTTTTAAGAAAAGCTGTAGTATAAAGGACATCTCAAAGAGGGAGTTTTTTATATCATGGATAACCATGTGGGTAAGCTCTTCCTTCATGTGTTCAAGATTCCTCAACCTCTCATTCTGTCGTTCAAGCTCTCTGTAGCTTTCCATCAGTTCTTCCTGATACTGTCTGATCCTTAAAAGGGACCTTACCCTTATCTGGAGCTCGGTTCTGTCAACTGGCTTTGATATAAATTCATCAGCACCTGCATCAGCAGCCTTGACCTTGTCCTTCTTATCTGTCAGGGCAGTAACCATTACAACCGGAATTGTTTTTGTGGTTTTGTCTGCCTTTATCCTTCTGCAAACCTCAAAGCCGTCCATCTCTGGCATCATTATATCAAGCAGGATAAGGTCTGGGTTTTCCTTTTTAACAATTTCAAGGGCTTCAAATCCATTTTCAGCAAGGTAAATCTCATAGCCCTCGGGGGCAAGAATTGCGGAAAGTAGTTTCAGGTTGGTCTTTTCGTCATCTACAATCAGTATCTTTTTCTTTCTATCCATTTTAAAAGGATAACTTCCCCTCTTTTAAGATTATTAACTTAATCTGTATTTTAACAGATTTAAAGTATAAATTTCGGTTTTAGGGTTAAAAATAGATTTAATAAGCTTCCTTTGGTTATACTATATTGATGTAAAAAGGGTCCTTCAGGATGAAAGGAAGAATAGTCTCAATAAACATAAGTGACCGAAAAGGGGTCAGAAAGAAGGCTGTTAACAGGGCTGTTATAAAGGACAACTACGGCATAGAGGGTGATGCCCATGCCTCATCAAGCTGGCACAGGCAGATAAGCCTTCTTGCCCTTGAAAGTATTCAGAAGATGCAGCAAATGGGCCTTGATGTTGGCCCAGGAGATTTTGCTGAAAACCTCACAACCGAGGGTATAGACCTTCTCGCCCTTCCCATTGGCACAAGACTAACCATTGGAAAATCGGTGGAGGTAGAGGTTAGCCAGATTGGTAAAAAGTGCCATAGCCGTTGTGCCATTTATCATCAGGCTGGTGATTGTGTAATGCCCCGAGAGGGTATATTCGTTAAGGTAATCAAAGGCGGTGAGATTAAAAGGGGAGATCCTGTAGAAGTAAAGGGTCAATGAGTTTTCGTCTGTCCATTATAACCCTTAGTGATAAAGGCTCAAAAGGACTGAGGCAGGACCTGAGTGGTCAGCTTATCAGGGAGATTATGGAAAAAAGGGGTTTTGAGGTTATCCATTATGAGATTATACCTGATGAGAGAGACGCTCTAAAGACTCTTCTTTTGAGGTTATCTGACCAATCAGACCTTATATTAACAAATGGCGGCACAGGGCTATCGCCAAGGGACATAACACCTGATGTTACCCTTGAGGTGATTGATAGAGAGATACCAGGAATTGCTGAGGCAATGCGCCTTGAGGGTCTTAAAAAGACCCCGAGGGCAATGCTTTCAAGGGCTGTGGCAGGTGTCAGGGGACAGTGTTTAATCATAAACCTGCCCGGAAGCCCAAAGGCAGTAGAGGAAAACCTCTCCGTAATTGTTGATGTCCTACCCCATGCAATAGAAAAGATAAAGGGTTCGGAGGAAGAGTGTGCGAGATAGACTGACCGTCCTGTTTGTTTTTGTCCTTTTGCTGTTTCCTTCCCTCTGTTTTGGTATAACCCCAGAGGAAGTAGTTGACATAAACCCCCTATATGCCACTGACAGGGTAAATACTGGTAGCACCTTCCAGATTGCCATAGAAATGCAAATTAAAAAGGGCTGGCATATAAATAGCAATAAACCATCCAATGAGTTTGCAATCCCTACAGCTGTTAAATTAGACCCACCACAGGGTATAAGCATAACCGATATAACTTTTCCTGAGCACCAGATAATGACCCTTAAATCAGTGGGAAAGGTAGAAATTTTTAGCGGCAAAGATTACATTATCATAAATGGAAGGGCAGATGAAACACTAAAGCCAGGAACTTACAAAATTCCTGCCACCTTTACCTATCAGGCCTGTAGCGACGAGGTATGTCTTCCTCCCGTTGATAAGACCATCACCTTTAGACTGGATATCGTCCCTGAAGGAACACCCATTAAGAGGCTTAACAGCGATGTCTTCAAAGAAATAGCCCCTCCAGAGGGAAGATCAGTTACGAGCTCTACTGGATTTTCAGTCACCTCAGGAGGGGACATATCAGCCCTGATAGCAAGCAGGGGAATGTTTATAACGCTGGTGCTTATATTTCTTGGTGGTCTTGCCCTTAACCTCACTCCCTGTGTGTATCCCTTAATTCCGATAACCATCTCCTATTTTGGTGGAATGAAGCACAGGGGCAGGGGTTTTGTAAACGCCCTTTTTTATGTGCTTGGAATAGCTGTGATGTACTCCACCCTGGGAACTGCTGCAGCCCTTTCAGGCAATATGCTTGGGACCCAGTTAACATCTCCTGCAGTGAGTATTGCGATTGCCACTATAATGGTCATACTTTCCCTCAGTATGTTTGGACTTTATGAAATAAGGGTTCCATCATTTCTTATGAAGCTTACCGGCGGGGAAGCACGCTCAGGAGTTGCAGGCTCCTTTTTAATGGGTATCACCATGGGTATTGTGGCTGCCCCCTGCATCGGTCCCTTTGTGCTCGGGCTTCTTACCTATGTGGCTGCAAAGGGTGAGCCCTTTACTGGTTTTATAATGTTTTTCTTTCTTGCTCTGGGGCTTGGGCTTCCCTACCTGATACTGGGGACCTTCTCAAGCAAGATAACTGCCCTTCCCCGCTCTGGAGAGTGGATGATAGGGGTAAGAAGGATATTTGGCTTTGTACTGATTATCATGGCTGTCTATTTCCTTGACCCTGTGCTTGATAAGGCCACCTATAACCTTCTGTTTTCCCTGTGCCTTTTTATAAGTGGCACCTGGCTCATTGTTTTTGACCGCTCTGGAATTAATGCCAGGGGATTTCACATTATAAAATCCATTGTCGCCATTCTTATGATAGTGGTTGCCACCTGGAGCTTTGTCTCTTCCAGGACATCCCATAAAGAAGAGATTCAGTGGAGACAGTACTCTGAAGGACTTTTACAACAAGCCCGTGCAGACTCAAAGCCAGTGGTCATAGACTTTTATGCAGACTGGTGCATTCCCTGTAAAGAGCTTGACAGTATCACCTATGCCAATCAATCGGTTATTCAGTATGATGGCAGAGTGATATTCGTAAAGGTTGACCTCACAAACGACAAAAGCCCCTTTGTTCAGAGGATAAAAAAGAAATACCATATAAAAGGTGTCCCAACAGTGGTCTTCATTGGTAAAGATGGAAAAGAGATAGAGCATCTCAGGTTGATAGG
>CAZIIE010000009.1:0-28309 GCA_964539375.1 uncultured Nitrospirota bacterium
ATTCCCTGGTCAAAGGAGGCTATTAAAAGAGAGCTTGAAAATCCCCACTGTATATGTCTTGTTGCGGAGGTCAATGGCAGGCTGGCAGGTTTCATTATGGGAAGATATGTGGTGGATGAGGCTGAGGTGCTTGAGTTTGCTGTTAAAGAGGAGTTTCGCAGAAAAGGTGTTGGCCTGGGGCTTCTGTCAGCACTTAAAGAAAAGCTGCGGAAGAGAAATATAAAGGTCCTATATCTTGAAGTCAGGCAGTCAAACACACCTGCAATTAGACTTTACCAGAAGGCTGGGTTTAAAGAATATGGAAGAAGAAGGGACTACTACTTTGAGCCAAGGGAGGATGCCCTATTGATGAAACTTCCTCTGGAAGAACTCTAAACTCTTCTGGACATGCCCCATATCATGGGCTTCAACGGTAAGCACTATGTCCTGTCGCTGGGGAAGACCCAGTATCTGAAAAAGCTCATCAAAGGGAAATACCCCAAGTCCTGGTGCCCAGTGATGGTCTCTTGTGGTGTCGTTGTCGTGGAGGTGAAGCTCCACAATCCTCTCTGTACCTGTAATCTCAAGCCATCTGCGAAGGCTGATGGTGGAGAAGAGATTGAAATGGCCTGTATCAAAGCAGAGGCCGAAGTATTCTGAATCTATCCTTTCAAGCAACAGAGCAAGATTTTCAGGGTTGTCTTCAAAGATGTTTTCCACCCCTATTCGTATGCCCTTCATCTGGGCAAACTCAACCATGGGCTCCCAGGTCTTGACACTCTGCTCAAGCCATACATCCACCTTGTGGTCATACTTCCACTTCTCATAGCCAGAATGAAGCACAACCGTCTTTGCCCCGAGAACCTCGGCAACATCAAGGGTCTGTTTAATCCTCAGCATTGTTACATCCCTGACCATCGGGTCAACAGCCCCAGGGCTCAGGTCCATAAAAGGGCCATGAATGCTGAGTGAGGGTGTATAGGAGAAACGGTTCTTTGAGGCCTCAAGGGCCTTAAGGCTCAATCGGTCAAGCTCCTCTGCAGAGAAGTAAATCTCAAGATTTACCTTCAGTTCGTTGATTATCTCAATGAACTCGTCAATCCTGCCATAGGGGATGTGGAAATGAAGGTTTTTATTTTTTGGCTGTTTCAGCCTTGCTTTTATCTGTTGCTGATTTAGAGCCATTTCCTTCAGCTTCTGTTTTCCTTTTTCTGTCCTTTGCTGCGTAGTCAGTCAGGTACCATCCCGTGCCCTTAAGTATAAAACTTGAAGCAGAGATCAGCTTTTTTAGCTCACCTCCACACTCAGGGCAGGTTGTTAAAGGTTCGTCACTGAATTTCTGGACAACCTCAAGTTCTTTATTACACTTCTGACAGAGATACTCGTATATGGGCATTGAAAACCACCTCCTCTCAGCTACTTAGAAATCAGGTCTTTTATAACCACAGTATTTTAGATTAAAAATTTCCTGCTCCCTCTGTCAAATCAGCTTAATCAAAAACTCACACTCTGCCTCTCCAGTAGCATCTGGCCAAGGAAGCTTCCTGGTCTGATCTCTGCATTTTTAATCAGTTCAGCCCCTTCAAGTCCATAGGGCTTAACACAGGAAGCACATACATAAAACTTAACATCAAAATCCTCTGTAAGGGTCTTGAGAAGCTCGGCTATCGGGGAAAAACCGTCCTTTTTCTGCCAAGTAATGGTCTCGGCAAAGCCCTTCTTTGCAAGAAGAACCCCCTCGTTGATTAAAAAGAAATCAAGCTCAATGTCAAAGGCCTTCATATTTGCCGCAAGCTGCATTGCACCTGCAGCCACATCAGGTTTGTCAAAGGAATGGTTCAGGATGAAAACAAACTTTTTATCAGACATATAAACCTCCTTGTGCTTAAAGGACCCTGTGGAAGTTCCTCGGTCCTGTTTTATAGGGCAATGCCCTGGATTTTATTATACTGACTGGTCAGTATAATTTCAAGAAAAAACTCTCAATTATCTGATAAGGATAAATTTAATCTCTAAAGCGGGATGTTATTTCAGATTTAGCACATCAAGCATATCATAGAGCCCTGGCTCCTTACCGTATACCCAGAGCGCTGCCCTGATGGCTCCTCTTGCGAAGGTATCCCTGCTTGAGGCCTTATGGGTTATCTCTATTCTTTCACCCATTGTTGCAAACATGACGGTATGCTCACCCACTATATCACCAGCCCTTATACACTGAATCCCTATTTCCTTTCTGTCCCTTTCGCCAATCAGGCCCTTCCTTGCGTAAACCGCAACATCATCAAGGTCTCTGTCAAGGGCATCGGCAATAATCTTTGCCATCTTCAGGGCTGTTCCACTTGGTGCATCCTTTTTCATCCTGTGATGAGCCTCAATAATCTCAACATCATAATCAGAGCCAAGCACCTTTGCCACATCAGCAAGTATCTTAAAAAGGAGGTTTACCCCAACCGACATATTTGGTGCAAGCACACAGGGTATAGATGAGGCAAGGGCCTCAATTTCTTTCATATCCTCCTTTGAAAACCCAGTAGTGCCTATAACCATGGCCTTTTTATGTTCAGAGGCCACCCGTAGGTTATGAAGGGTGGAGCCAACCGATGTAAAATCAATTATCACATCGGTTTGGTCAATCAGGGAGGTGATATCATCGGTGAGTTTTACATTGGTCTTGCCAAGGCCAAGCAATAAACCTATGTCCTGTCCGACCTTTTCGTGACCCTTCTTTTCAAAGGCACCAACAAGGTTGATCTCCGGGTGCTCAACACAAAGGGCTGTTATCCTTCCCCCCATCCTACCTGTTGCCCCAGCAACGGTTACATTAATCATACTAACCTCCTCCTAAAAAAATTCTAAATCCTTACTTCAAAATTCTAAACATTAAAGGGTGTAGCCTGTAAAAAGACAGGGTGTAGGGTGTAGCGTGCAGGGAGTAGTAAAAATACCCCAACCCCCAATAAACGCAATTAACGCAAAAACCCTGAAAAATCCTTTATGCCCTATTACAGGGTCTTGAAGATATAATCTCCCACATCTGTTCATCAATGTATTGAAGGTAATCTGAAATTCTATACTCTCTGCCACAGCCCTGGCAGCTTAGCAACACGGTCTTTCAACGGACACAGAGCCTGAGCCTTTCTCCGCAGTGCTTACAAAAAAGTCCTTCCCTTCCATCTTTATTCAATGCCATATTCAGCCCATCTCCTGGTTACGAGTTCCTTAATATCCTCGGACATCTCAATATCATCAGGCCACGGTCTGTTAAACCCTTCAGAGGGCCACTTCTTTGTTGCATCTATTCCCATTTTACCACCGTAGGCGGGTATTGCCGAGGCATGCTCAAGCACATCCAGTGGGCCCTCCAGTATAACCACATCCCTCTTCGGGTCAACATTGTTTCCAATTCTCCATACAACCTCCGATGGGTCCTGCACATTTACCCATTTGTCCACCACCACTATCATCTTTGTAAAGCTCATCTGCCCCATCCCCCAGAGGGCATACATGACCTTTCGGGCATGGCCTGGGTACCGCTTGTCAATAGAAACTATGGCTATGTTATGAAATACCCCCTCTATTGGAAGGTTTATGTCCACTATCTCGGGCAGCTGCTTTTTCATAAGGGGGAGAAATATCCTCTCAGTGGCCTTTGCAATATAACAGTCCTCCATCGGTGGCTTTCCAACTATTGTAGCAGGGTAAAGGGCATCCTTCCGGTGGGTTATACAGGTTATATGGAACACGGGAAACTCATCCTGTAGTGAGTAGTATCCTGTATGGTCACCAAAGGGCCCCTCAATCCTTCTTTCACCTGGCTCACAGTAGCCCTCAAGCACTATCTCTGCATTGGCAGGAACCTCAAGGTCAACGGTCTCACACTTTACAAGCTCAACCGGTGATTTACGGAGAAACCCAGCAAAGAGCATCTCATCTATTCCCTCTGGCAACGGGGCAGTGGCTGAGTACATAACAGCAGGGTCAGCACCGATTGCAACAGCAACCTCAAGTCTCTTCCCCATAGCCTCGGCCTTTCTGTAATGGCGTGCTCCATCCTTATGCATATGCCAGTGCATCCCTGTGGTGCATTCATCATAAACCTGCATCCTGTACATACCACAGTTACGCTCTCCTGTCTCAGGGTCCTTGGTAAACACAAGCGGCAGGGTTATAAACCTGCCACCATCCTGAGGCCAGGTCTTCAGCACAGGAAGTATGTTTAGAGAGGGTTTGTCCTTTATAATAACCTCCTTGCAGGGACCGGTCTTCACATATTTTGGCAAAAAATCGCTCAGTCTCTTCAGTTTTGGAAGGGCCTTCAGTTTCTGAATAAGATTTGTTGGTATCTCAGGCTCAAGAAACTCAAGTATCTCCTTACCAATGTCATCAAGGGAGTCAACCTCAAGGGCAAGCCTCATCCTCTCAAAGGAGCCAAAGAGGTTTACCACACAGGGGAAGGCTGCACCCTTTGGTCTTTCAAAAAGTATGGCAGGGCCACCCTTTTTTACCACCCTGTCATTAATCTCGGCTATCTCAAGCACTGGGTCAACCTCAACCTTCACCCTTTTAAGTAGCCCCCTTTCCTCAAGAACCCTTATAAAATCCCTTAAATCCCTGTATGCCATAATGCCTCCAGTGTGATGTTGAGCCTGTTTAGCAGGCCTTGATTTTTTGATTTTAAAATAATCTATTTCCTTATGTTAACTTCCTTTCACCTTTGCTGAAAACCTGAACCTGTTTTTCCCCGAGGCATAACCACTCAAGCAGTCCCCTTTTATCTTTAAATGAGCCTTTTCAGAAAGAGTTTTCAATAATTTTAACATCTTTTATATATAATATTCCTTAATGGGTGGCTTCAGCCTTAAATATGTCCAGTTCTATCCAACCCTGAGGTGCAACAAAAACTGTGCCTTCTGTTTTAATCAGGGGCTGGAACTCTGTGATGATACAACCCTTGAGGATTATCAAACAATAGTTAAAAAACTGAAAAACAATGGGGTCTCCAGTGTAGATATCATGGGTGGTGAACCCCTCTTAAATTCTGATATATCTTCCATTGTTGATGCCACCCTTAAAAGCGGCCTTGAGGTGAACATCAGCACAAATGGCACAGTGAAAAAGGGGATAAGGGATTTACTTCAGAGGTTTTCTGGCAGCATAAGGCTCGGGGTGTCTGTAAACTCTTTAAAGGACCTCAGGGAATCGGCTGAAATAATAAGGACCTTTCGCACCATCACAAAAACGGTTTACAACGAAAAAGTAGTTGAAGAGACCACCAGGGCTGTGCTCTCTCTAAAGCCAAAAAGACATTACATCCTCTATCCTGACATACTTAACGGGGGCTCCTCCAGCTACAAAATCCCCTTTTACAGCTTCTATCATATCTGGCAAAAAAGATATGCCTCCCTGGGCATAGGTGCTGTTTTCTGTGGTGGATTCCTTCCTGAGCCTGAAAACTCCCATCTCCGATGTCCTGCTGGCACTGTTAAGATAGGAATTTTACCTGATGGCTCGGTCTATCCCTGCAATCTCTTCTTTGGCATAAAGGACTTCTACCTCGGCAATATTTACACCCACAGCCTTGAAGAGATACTCTCAAGGCCTGTACTTGAGTACTTCCGAAAAAACATTAGAGCCTGTAAAAATTCTGAATGTTTTTTATATAATAGCTGTAAGGGAGGCTGTCCTGCCCATAGTCTGTACTTCTATGATAGAATAGATTTGCCAGACCCGAGGTGTCTAAAGGATAGCTGAACCATTACTGAATAGATATATAAAAAGTCTTTGGGGAGGTCAATATGGGCTTAAAAGAGGCTAAAAGATACATCCAGGAACTTCATAAAAAACAGGACAATCCCTTTCTCTGGCCAAACTATCTGACAGGATTGCCCGACCGACAGGCTGTTTTAAAAAAGCTTGATTCGGTTTATCCCAAAATTGGAAGTTATGGCATTGCCTTTGTGCGCATTGGAAATATCCATCCCTATCTGCTCAAATATGGGTACAACAGGCATAGTGAGCTAATTCAATGGGCAGCGGCCATACTGAAGACAAGCTGTAAAGGTGTGAGGGGAAGCTTTGTTGGCACGGTTGGCACCCATGACTTTCTCCTAATAGCGCCGGCAAAAAGGTTAGACAGCCTCCTTTCTGCCTCAGACAGGCTTTTCAGAAAAAAGGCTATGCAGTTTTACAATGAGACCGACCGTTCCAGGGGGTACATCTTCAGCTTCAAGGATGACTCGGGAAGCAATGTAAAGGTTGGCCTTATGAAACTCATAAGCTATGTAATAAAAGAAAAACCGGAGGTTGAAAAACTAAATCTCATCCCCTACCTTGAAAGGCTATGTAGAGAAAAGGAGGCAGAAGAGCAGAAATCTCCCCAATAAAATCCCATAAGGAAGGGCAACAATAAAAAAGGGGCTCCCTGATGGGAGCCCTTTCCTTTTAAAATTAACAACCCTTGATTACTCTTTTCTTTTTCTGATGACACTTCTTGCAGCTTGTCTTTGCTGCGAAGGCCTTCTGACCGTTGTGGCAGGTGCCGCAGTACTTACCAGCGTAAATGTCCTTCATGGTTATCTTGTCAGCGCCCTTCTTCATGTGGAAGATCTTTGGATGGCAGTCACTGCACTTAAGACCAGCAGCCTTGTGTTTGGCACCCTCAAATACAACTTTGCCCATTGGTCCACCCTTGAACTCAACGGTCTTACCGGGCGGAACAGCCATTGCTGTGCCTATAAAAGCGATAGCTACTGCCAATACGAGTAAGAGAACGAGACCCTTCTTCATCTTCTTTCACCTCCTTCCTTTATCAAATTTGTTTATGGCAAAATGCCTTTCATCCAGTCCTGCAGTGCATTAATACAAAAAGCGTGCCACCCCTCAAAGGACCTTAAAATACTGGAAAATTAAGGGATAACCCTCATCCCTTCTATCTATTTTTCCCCATTTAGGAAAGCCCTATTTCCAATTAGGGGATTTTAAATTCAATAAAATATACACAATCATTCTGGATATGTCAAGCTTTTTTGGTTAAAGCTCAACTCTGATTCCCTTCATCCTTGCAACCTGGGGCACATCCTTGTCCCCCCTGCCAGAGAGATTAACTATGATAATGGCATCTCTTTTTAGTTTTGGTGCAAGCTTTATGGCCTCTGCCACAGCGTGGGCTGACTCAAGGGCAGGGATTATCCCCTCTATCCTTGAAAGAAGCTCAAAGGCACGAAGGGCCTCTCTGTCAGTGGCGTAGGTGTATCTTACCCGTTTTATGTCGTGAAGATAGGCATGCTCTGGACCTACTGAAGCATAGTCCAGCCCGGCTGACACCGAGTGGGTGCCAAGGACATTTCCATCTCGGTTCTGAAGAAGATAGCTCCTGCAGCCCTGAAAGACCCCCACAGAGCCACCAGCAAACCTTGCAGCATGAAGACCCGACCTTATCCCCTTTCCACCTGCCTCCACACCTATCATCTTTACATCCCCATCCTTTAAAAAACCACTAAAAAGCCCCATGGCATTGCTTCCGCCACCCACACAGGCTATGAGGTAATCGGGCAGTCGCCCCTCTGCCTTCAGTATCTGCCTTCTTGCCTCCCTGCCTATTACGGACTGAAACTCCCTCACAATCGTTGGATAGGGGTGAGGGCCGAACACAGTGCCAAGCACATAATGGGTGGTTCTAACATTGGTTGTCCAATCCCTTAATGCCTCGTTAATGGCATCCTTAAGTGTTCTTGAACCGATATTAACCTCCCTCACCCGTGCTCCGAGCAACTCCATCCTGAAGACATTAAGGGCCTGTCTTCTGACATCCTCAGAGCCCATATATATCTCACACTGAAGCCCAACCAGTGCAGCACCAGTTGCAGTGGCAACGCCGTGCTGTCCAGCCCCTGTCTCAGCAATCAGCCTCTTTTTGCCCATTGCCTTGGCAAGGAGGGCCTGTCCAAGGGCATTGTTTATCTTGTGTGCACCGGTGTGGGTCAGGTCTTCCCGCTTAAGATATATCTTTGCACCACCGAGGTGTTTGCTCAGTCGGGATGCAAAATAAAGGGGTGTAGGTCTGCCCACATAATCCCTGAGCAGCCCCTTGAACTCCTCTTTAAAGGCTCTATCTCTTGAGAGCCTTTTAAAGGCCTCTTCAAGCTCCTCAAGGGCAGGCACGAGGGTCTCGGGTACAAACCTTCCACCGTACTCACCAAAATAACCCTTTTTTCTTTTTCCTTTCATACTATCCCGCTTCTTAGTATATCATGAAGGTGGATAACACCTGCTGGTCTGTTTTTCTCATCAGGCACTATCAGGGAGGTAATTGAGTACCTTTCCATTATAGAGAGGGCCTTAACAGCCAGCACATCAGGGGAGACGGTCTTGGGTGTTGGGGTCATCACCTCTTCTGCTTTCTTTTTAAAAAACTCAGCCCCCCAGCGCTGAATCCCCCTTCTAAGGTCTCCGTCGGTAATCACCCCTGCCACCCTGCCCTCATTGTCACAGACCACTGTCATCCCAAGCCTTTTTGAAGACATCTCAACGGTGGCATCGGTCATCACCGTATGGAGCATAACAATGGGGATCTCCTGTCCCCTGTGCATAAGGTCTTCAACCCTGACTAAAAGCCTCTTACCAAGTGAGCCGTTGGGGTGAAAAAGGGCAAAGTCCTCCTCTTTAAACCCCCTTTTTTGAAGTAAGGCTACAGCAAGGGCATCGCCCATAGCAAGGGTGGCTGTTGTGGAGGCGGTTGGGACAATCCCGAGGGGACAGGCCTCCTCCTTTACAGAGACATCAAGCACCACGTCAGAGGCTTTTGCAAGGGTTGAACCAGGCCTTGTCAAAGAGACAAGGGAGACATTGAAACGCTTTATGTAGGGTATCAGCTTTATAACCTCCTCGGTTTCTCCACTGTTTGAGATGGCAAGAACCACATCCTTGTCTGTGACCATACCGAGGTCACCATGGGCAGCCTCAGCAGGGTGAAGAAACACAGCAGGTGTGCCAGTGGAAGAGAGAGTGGCTGCTATCTTCTTTCCTATAATCCCTGACTTTCCCATCCCTGTAACGATAGTTCTTCCACTGCTTGAGTATATCAGTTCAACTGCCCTCAAAAAGGACTGGTCTATCCGTTCAATCAGTGCACTGACAGCCTCTGCCTCAATAGCCAGGACCCGTTTAGCCCTTTCTAACAGCTCTTCCAAATTGCCTCTCCCTTAACCTGAACCTGATATCTTTAAATCTTACAAAAATTGCAATTAACTATAATATCATAAAAAGCTTTCAGAGGACATTTCCTGAAGAGACATCCACCCTTTGCTTGCCCTGTGAGTTGCCATTTAGTATAATGTAAATCGTGGAAAAGGACACCAGACACCCCATACTTGTTGTGGATGATGACCCTGTGGTTCGGGAAGTAATAACCACTGCCCTTGAAGAAGCAGGTTATGATATAACCGACACAGGAAGCCCAGAAGAGGCCCTTGAGTTATTCTCAAAAAAGGACTTCCATCTTGTTATCTCTGACATCGTTATGCCAGGGATGGATGGCCTCACCCTTTTAAGAAGACTGAGGTTAAAAAACCCTGACATACCTGTAATCCTGCTTACCGCCTACCCTGATATGGAGATGACCATAAACGCCATAAAACACGGTGCCCATGATTTTATCATCAAGCCCTTCAAGATTGAATACATACTATACTCTGTGACAAAGGCTATCAGCTACTATGAACTCGTAATGCTTAACCGTCAGTACAATCAGCGTCTTGAGGAGATGGTCTTTGAGAGGACAAAGGACCTGCAGCTTGCCCTTCATCAGGTAAAGGAGGCAAGCAAGGAGATTATTGAAAGGCTCACCATAGCCTCGGAGTACAGAGACGAAGACACAGCAAGCCACATTAGAAGGATAAGCATTTACTGTAAGCGGCTTGCCGAAGAACTCAAATTAGGCAGTGACTTTATTGAGAACATCCAGCATGCAAGCCCCATGCATGACATAGGTAAAATAGGCATCCCAGACAGTATCCTTCTCAAGGCTGAAAGGTTAACGCCCGAGGAGTTTGAGATAGTAAAAAAGCACACCACCATTGGCTATGAGATCTTAAACGGCTCCTCCTACCCTGTACTTCAGATGGGTGCCTCCATTGCCCTCACCCATCATGAAAGATGGGATGGAACGGGCTATCCCAAAAGACTTAAGGGAGAGGAAATCCCCCTTGAAGGCCGCATTGTAATGCTGGTTGACCAGTATGATGCCCTGCGTTCTTCCCGTCCCTACAAACCACCCTTTTCCCATGAAAAAACCTGTGAGATCCTGACAGAAGGTGACGGCAGAACAAGTCCCAGCCACTTTGACCCGATGGTGCTTGAAGCCTTCAAAAGGGCACACAGAGACTTTGACGAGATATATAACCAGAATCAGTAAAGAACACAAAGGGGCTTCGCCCCTTTGAAACCCCAGATAGGAAAAAAATATTTTATACGGGGAGTTTGAGGGGCAGAGCCCCTCAAAGGGGCTTCGCCCCTTTGGAACCCAAGAACAACGACTCTCTTCCCTATTTCGTAAAAGCCCTTACCCTTTCGATGTATCTGCTGGTTAGCCTGCAAAAGGAGCAAAGCTCATCCACCGAGGGCATTCCACATTCTCTGCATCTTCTGCCCTGAATACAGGAGACCGCCCTGAACCTCTGAACCGCAGAGCGCAGGTATTCCTGGTAGAAGTAATGTTTAGTGCCAGGGCTTTTCAACTCAATCCTGTTAAGGGCATCCTTGTAGAGCAGACTTGTAGAGCCTCTGCTCATGGGACATTCCTCAACAATGTATTCTATCCTGTTTAAAAAGGCATAGGTTGCTATCTCATGCTCGGTGAGCCTGCAAAGGGGCTTTACCTTTTTCCGGAGCCCCTCCCCTTCCTCAAGCACAGGGGTTATCCTCCCGAGATATTCCCACTGCCACCTCAGAAGATTACCGAGCAGCCTCGCAGCCTCATCGTCAAGGTTATGCCCGGTGGCAACCACATCAAAACCCCCTTCAATTGCCACCCTGTTAAAGTAATATCTCTTTACAGTGCCACAGGCAGAACAATCAGTCCTTCCTCCAAGCCTTGCCACCTCGGCAATTGGTCCCCACTGCTGGCTAAACTCCTTAACTATCAAGGGCCTTTTAAGCCTCTCCGATGCCTTCATAGCAAGGGTCTTTGACCTTTCCGAATATTCCTTTATTCCAAGGTCTATATATAGCCCGGTGGTATCATAGCCAAGCTCGGTAAGTACCTGCCAGAGCACAAGGCTGTCCTTTCCACCTGAGACACAGACAAGAACCCTCTCATCCCTTTTAAACATCCTGTGCTGACCGATGGCCCGCTGAACCTGTTTTTTAAAAAACTCCTGAAAGTGCACCCTGCAAAAGGCTGCATTGTGCCTTGGCACTGCAATCACCGCTCTTTCCTGACAGACCCTGCACTTCATCCCCCCGCTTATCACAGGGATAAGCTCAATGGTGGCACCATCCTCCACAAAGGCATCGGGGGTCAAAAGCTCATCGTCCTTGACAACAAGCACGGTATTTTCAAGCACATTCAGTTTGCGCAGTATTGCCCTGACCTCCTTTGGTCCCTCCACAAGGTGTTCCCTGCCGTTTCTCTCAACAACCCTTATCATAGTTCCTATTATAATTCTTTGAAGAGTCTTTTGAAAAAACCCCTTAAAAAAGTTCTGAAGATGGTGAAAATAAAATAAATTTCTGCTATAATATCCACTAACGGGCAGCACAATAAAAGCCCTTAAAGGATTACCATTCTTGGTATCCTCATTTTTACTGGCAGTCCTGAAATCAGTTTATGAGGGGAGAGTTCAACAGAATAAATTTATAGGGAGGCTAACATGAAAAAGGCTCTTTTATTCTTCATGCTATCAATCCTTCTTATCCTGCTTTGCAGTGCCCTATCCTATGGGGCACAGACACTGGTTGCTGTAAAGGTGAGCACACCACCGGTGCTGGATGGAAAGGTTGACAGTGTCTGGAAAAAGGCATCACCCATCTATGTAAAAGATGGAAGAACTGACAAAACGATTGAGCTAAGAGCACTTTATACAGACAGTGAGCTCTTTATCCTTGCCAGATATCCTGACAGCAGAAAGGACGTTATGCACAAACCCTGGGTATGGGACAAGGAGCTAAAGGCTTACAAGATTGGACCTCAGAGAGAGGACACCTTTGCCATAAAGTGGAATATGGAAAAGAGGGAGGTTGACCTCTCCAACTTCTCCGATGATGACTACAGGGCAGATGTCTGGTACTGGAAGGCCTTCAGAACCGACCCTGTTGGTCATGCCGATGACAAACTTCACATACTCTCCTCTGAAAAGGGCAAAAAGGCCCAGAAGGTAAAGAGCAAGACAGGCAAAACCCGCTATCTCCACAGACTCGGTGATGAAGGAAGGGGCTGTTACAAAAGAAGGGTGGTCACCACCTATGAGGGCGATATAGTTCCCTCCTACGAGCATACCCAGCCCACAGGGAGCAGGGCAGATGTGAAGGCAAAGGGCAACTGGGATGGCAAGAGCTGGACAGTGGAGTTTGAGCGAAAGCTCAACACTGGCCATGATGACGATATAGCCTTTGACCCATCAGCAAAAAAGAGATACCTCTTTGGTGTCTCTATCTATGGTCTCTATGGAGAGCCAATAGATAACTCAAAGGAGTACCTGTATGGACAGGGCAGGATCTCAGAAAAGCTCTACCTCATCTTCAAATAATAAATCCTCATGGATTGAAAGGCTCTCTGCTTCAGCCATAAGAAAGACAGGCCTTATCCTGCTTGTCTTGCTAATAGCATTCACAGGGGCAATTGCCATTTACTATACCCTTTATATTGAAAACTCTCTTGAGGACATAACCTATAAACTAATCCCAAAGCAGAGAGGCATTGATGAGATTCTCTATAACTTCATGTCCATAAGACGGCTTTTTACTACCTTTGTGATTGAGGAGCAGGAAGACCTAAAACCACTTATTAAAAAGATAGACAGGCTCATTGAAAGCTCGTCGGAATTTCAAAAGGACCTTCCGGAACAAGAGCAAAAACTGATGAACCAGTTTGTAAAGAAGCTTCAGGAGTTCAGAGCAGGTATGATAGGCTACTCTCAGGAACTTGCCATCAGAAGAACAGGCGAAGGTGTAAGGTCCTGGGAAAAGACTCTCCTTGGCATTGAGGAAGATGCCTACAGACTGAGCAGACAGTTAAAGCAAAAACTGAGCGACAAGCTCATACTCAAGCAGAATGAAATGATTAAGAGGGGCTCTGCTGCTAAAAACACGGCTGCCCTCTTTGTGCTATTAGGTCTTGCCTCGGGCATAACCATTGCCCTTATGTTACAGAAAAGCATAAGTGGTCCTGTTGGGAAGATTCTAAACATTACAAAAATGGCTGCAAGGGGAGACCTTACAGGAAGAGCTGACTACAGGGCAAAGGATGAGTTTGGTGAGCTTATTGAAAACCTGCAAAACACTTTGCAGAGCCTGTCCATTCTTATTTCCCGTGTAAAAGGAGCTTCTGACGAGATAAAGATTGCAGCTGATGAGCTATACAGACAACACGTGACCCTATCAGAGGGTGCCTCAAAGCAGCGCGATGGAATAGCCTCTGTAAGAAAGGCAATTGAAAGGACTGACACATCCCTTCAACAGCTGGTAAATGATGCCTCAAAGCTCGCTGAGAGTCTTGAAGAAAGCTCCTCATCCCTTGCACAGATGTCAGCCTCTGCATCAGAGCTTTACAGCTATGCCGAGAAGATGTTTTATGAGCTTGAGCAGATAATAACAGCTGTCCATGAAAACAGCCAGAACATGAACAGCATTTCAAGCCTTGTTGAGAACCTTCTCAGCACCTCAGCAGAAACTAAAAACAACACCGAGGTTTTGAACCATTCAGCTCGGGAGCTGGAAGAGAGAGCGACCAGTTCAAAAAGACTGACCGAAGAGGTAACCCAGAAGGCAAGAACAACAGGCATGAATGTAGTGGAGGAAATCCGTCAGCTCTGGCAGAAAAACCTGAGCCTTGTGGATGAATACAGCCAGATAATTAACTCACTGAGAAGCCGCTCTGCTGAGGTCTCCAGGGTACTTGACATAATAGGTGAGGTGGCAGACCAGACCAACCTGCTTTCCCTTAACGCCTCCATTATAGCTGCACAGGCTGGTGAACATGGGGAAAGCTTTGCAGTTGTGGCTGATGAAATAAGGAAACTTTCAAATAACACCCAGCAGAATGTAAAGGAAATTGAGTCTATACTGAAGGATATACAAAACACCACGGTCTCAGCTGTTGGAATGCTATCTGAGCTAAAGAAAGCAACTGAGAAGGGCACCGAATCAGTAAAGAGATTAAACCAGGTCTTCCATGAGATTGAAGATGCCTCAGGAAATGCCTCTGAGGTGGCAGCCCAGAGCTCTGAGATAGCCCTTTTACAGGCTGAAAGATGCTCCGAAATATTCAAACTCGTCCAGGAAAGCAACGACCAGCTCAGCAAGATAAGTATTGCCATAGATGAAGAAAAAAAGACAACCGAGCAGATTTACAATTCCTCTGAAGAGTTAAGAACCATTGCCCAGTCTGTTAAACGTGGAGCAGAGGAGCAAAAAACAAACACACCTATTGTGGCAGAAACCATTGAAAAGGTCCATAAATTCTCTGAAAATCTTCTTGAAGTGGCCAGGGAAAACCGCCGCAATTCAGAGGAATCTCTCCTTGCCTCAAGCACAATAACTGACATAACCGAGGAGACCCTCAAATCTGTTCAGGAAATAAGCAAAACAGTGGAAAAGCTGAACAGCCTTGTTGCTAATCTGAAGACCGAGGTCTCCCGCTTTCACCTGCCTGAAAAATAGCCACTAACATTGACAGAATAGGGCCTAACATAGTATCTTATTAGACTGAATTGTTAACCAGGGCCGCTAGCTCAGTCGGCAGAGCACCGCCCTTTTAAGGCGGGTGTGCGGGGTTCGAATCCCCGGCGGCTCACCAGGAAAGAGGTCGGTAGTTGGAAGTCAGACCTCTTTACTGCGTCCCCATCGTCTAGCCAGGCCTAGGACACCGCCCTTTCAAGGCGGTAACACGGGTTCGAATCCCGTTGGGGACGCCAATTTTTTTAATCAAGCTGCCCTCCCATAGAGATTTAAAAACTCAGGCAGAAGGCTTATCCTTCAGGTGCTTGGGTTAGCAAAAAACCTCCTCTGAAAACCCCAGTTGTCCTTTGTCCTGAACTGTGATATCATGAAATTAGAATTATTACAAGTGGTCTTTAGCAGACCTAAAAATCTGAAGGGAGGGATTGTTATGAAATTTCTGATAGCACTGGATGGTCAGAGACACTCCCTTGAGGCAGCCAGGTTTATATCAGGGCTTGATATCGGAGAAAAGGATGAGGTAAGGCTTGTTCATGTTATAAACTTTGTTCCCCTTATTCATGACATTGAGGACTACAGTGGTGTTATCTTCAACATTAAACAGGAGATTGCTCCAAGGATTCTTGATGAGGCTGTGGAGCTGTTTAAAGATACCAGTGCTGTGCTTTCCACTTCTGTTGTTGAGGGAGAACCGGTTGAGAAGATATTAGAGGTTGCCCGTGATGAAGAGGCTGACCTGATAGTTCTTGGTTCAAAGGGCTTGAAGGGGCTTAAAAGGATTCTCATCGGTAGCGTTGCAAGGGATGTGGTTGTAAAGTCAACCATACCTGTGCTTCTGGTAAGGGAGTCCCTCTGGGATGTAGAGGGACGGCTCAGGATACTCTTTGCAACCGATGGCTCTGAGTATGCCTACTCTGCTTCAGAGGTACTTTCAGCCGTGCCCTTCCCCACCGATTCAGAGATAACCCTGATACATGTTATCCAGTCTGCAGTGCACGACATACCTGAGAGGTTTTACATTGAAGTGGATGATGCTATGAAGGTGAGGGTGGCTGAGATAAGACAGAAGGAGTTTGCCCACGCTGAAGAAATACTGGACAGGACAGAGCGTATCCTCAGAAAAAGATACAGCGATATAAAGACCGTGACCAAGGTGGGTGAGCCCTCTACTGAGATACTGTCCTATGCAGATAAAATGAATCCCCATATAATCGTAACAGGCTGCAGGGGGCTTAAAGGCATCAAAGGGCTTCTTGGCAGTGTCTCAAGGGATGTGATGCGTTACGCAAGCAGTTCAGTCCTGATTGCAAAAAGGTGCTAACCCGCCCTTTCTTGACAAAGAACTGGACATACCTTTATCCTTAACTGGGAGGCTGCATAGAAACTGATTGAGATGAACATAAACCGATTGATAAGAAAGAATATCCGCGGTCTTCATCCCTATGAGGCTAAAGAGCTCAGAGCCAGGGCAAAGCTTGATGCCAATGAAAGTCCCTACGAGTTTCCGGAACTTCTTAAAGAGGCACTCAATGTAAAAACAAACCGATACCCTGACCCTCAGGGTACGCAGCTTAAAAGGGCTGCTTCTAAACGCTGGAAGGTAAAGCCTGAAAACATACTTCTCGGTAACGGTTCTGATGAGCTTATCTATTACCTTGTGCTGACCTTTGGCGGGCCAGTTATGTACCCAACGCCAACATTTTCCATGTATGAAATCATTACAAAGGCTATTGGTGAAAAAGCTGTAGGTGTAAGACTTGACAGGGATTTTGACCTGAACACCGAAAGGTTTCTTGAAGCCATAAAAAAACATAAACCAAAGTTAATCTTCCTGAGCAGCCCGAACAACCCCACAGGGAACTGTTTTTCCACCGACAGGATATTTCAGATTATCCAAAAAACCCGAGGTCTTGTTGTGGTTGACGAGGCCTACCAGCCCTTTTCAAGCAAAAACGGCTTTGTGCCCTTTTTAGAGAGCATGGAAAATCTGGTCATTATGAGAACCCTCAGCAAGATAGGTTTTGCATCCCTTAGAGTGGGCTTTCTCCTTGCCCATAAACCGGTGATTGAGGCTGTAAACAGGGTAAGGCTCCCCTTTAACCTTAATGCCCTCTCCCAGGCGGTTGCCATAGAGGTCTTTAAAAACTACAGGACCATCCAATCAGGCATTGAAAAAATAGTTAAGGAACGCGAACGGCTCTACAGTGAACTTCAGGGTATAAAAAAGATAAGGGTCTATCCTTCCGAGGCAAATTTTATCCTCTTCAGCACCGCTGATGCAGATAAACTACACAGGGGACTTGCCCGCCGTGGTGTCCTTGTCAGAAACATGACATCAGCTGTAAAGAACTCCCTCAGGGTAACCATAGGCACAAGAGAGGAAAACGACCTCTTTCTTAACACCCTGAAAAGTCTTATCAGATAGAGGATGAACAAATCAAGGGCAGCCTTAATTTCGGTCCTTTCAAACCTATCTCTGATTATACTGAAGGTTATCGCATCCATAATGACAGGAAGCATAAGCGTCCTTTCTGAGGCCCTGCACAGCGCCATGGACCTGCTTGCAGCCCTGATAGCCCTCTTCAGTGTCAAAAAGGCTGAAAGCCCTGCTGATAAGGAGCATCCCTTCGGCCATGGAAAGTATGAAAACCTTAGCGGACTCATTGAGGGCTCTTTAATCCTGCTTGCTGCACTTATGATTGTTTACGAGGCAGTCAAAAAGGCTATAACAGGCCCTGAAATTAAACAGACCGAGATAGCCATTGCGGTGATGGCTTTTTCAGCGGTGGTAAACCTTCTGGTCTCCTCCTATCTTATGAGAGTGGCTCGCAGGACAGACTCGCTTGCCCTTGAGGCAGATGCACTGCACCTCAGGGTGGATGTCTATAGCTCTGCCGGTGTGCTGGCAGGCCTTGTAATAATCAGACAGACAGGGCTTGATATATTAGACTCAATCATAGCTGCCATAGTGGCAATGCTCGTTCTCAATGAGGGTATTGGTATCACCAGAAAATCCATTGGAGGGCTTTTAGACAGGTCTTTGCCAGAGGAAGAGCTTGAGATTATCAAAAAAACCCTTGAAGAATACTCCCATAAAATCAAAGACTACCATAGCCTGAGAAGCAGGAAGTCAGGAAGTGAAAGACACCTGGACCTTCACATCACGGTATGCCAGAACGAAAAAATAGCCACCACTCACGAGACAATGGACCAGATTGAGCGCAAGCTACAGTCCTTACTGCCAAACCTGAAGATTATAATCCACCCTGAACCCTGTAACCATCACAGTGAAAACTGCCCTGCTGAATGCTACTATAAAAGAAGCTCAGAGACTTCAGCAGGAAAAGCACAGTAGCCTAATAAATACTCATTACATCCCTTACAAGCCTCATGGTCTCCTGAGCCGCCTTTCTTGCCTTTTCATTACCTGCCTCAACAATCTCCATGAGCCTGTCAGGATTCTCTGATAGTTCCCTTCTCCTTTCCCAGATTGGTTCAAGCACTTTGAAGAGGTTTTTAAGTAGGACCCTTTTGCAATCAATACAGCCAATTGATGCTGTCCTGCAACCCTCGGCAACCTCTTTCAGTTCCTCCTGGGAAGAAAAAATCCTGTGAAGCTGATAAACAGGCGACCTTTCAGGGTCTCCAGGGTCCTTTCTCCTTTTTCTCTGGGTGTCAGTGACCATGGTGAGAATCTTTTTTTCCACAACCTCTGGAGGGTCATTGAGATACAGGGCATTGTCATAGCTCTTTGACATCTTTCTTCCGTCTAAACCTGTGACCTTAGGAAATTCTGTAAGTAAAGGCTCGGGTTCAGGAAGGACATCGGTTTTGTAAAGATAGTTAAACCTTCTTGCAATCTCACGGGTTATCTCAAGATGGGGAACCTGGTCAATGCCCACTGGCACATACTTTGCCCTGTAGATAAGTATGTCGGCAGACTGTAATACTGGATAGCCAAGAAACCCATAGCTACCTATATCAAGCTCTTTAATCTCCTCCTTCTTTTCCTTATAGGTTGGCACCCTCTCGAGCCATCCAAGGGGCGTTATCATACTTAGAAGAATGTGAAGCTCTGCATGTTCCAGTATCTGGGACTGCACAAAGATGGTGCATTTTTCTGGGTCAAGCCCAGCAGCAAGGAAGTTGAGAAGTAGGTCTCTGGTGTATTCCTTTATCACCGAGGGGTTTGTGTAATTAGTGGTAAGGGCATGCCAGTCAGCCACAAAATAATAACACTCATATTTTTCCTGAAGTTGTACCCAGTTCTTAAGGGCTCCAACAAGGTTTCCAATATGAAGATAACCACTTGGCTGCATGCCACTTAATACTCGTTCCAATTTCATCCTCCCTTTGCTGAATTTCTAAATCATAACATGACATTATAACAGATATGGTTTATTTAAAGCCCGAGGGCCGGGTGCGAAAAACAAACCTATCTGCTGATTTTTTCAGACAATAGCTGGTCCTTTTTTGTTATAATAATAAGTTAAAACTCCCTGTATCAGGCTTCAGGGTAATCTAAATAAATCAAGGAGGTTAAAAGTGAAACAGGGTATCCATCCAGAGTACATGGAGTCAGAGGTCATCTGTGCCTGTGGAGAGAGGTTCATTACAAGGTCAACCAAACCAAAGATACATGTTGATATCTGCTCCAAATGCCATCCCTTCTTCACCGGCAAACAGAAGATTGTTGACACCGAAGGAAGGGTAGAAAAGTTCAAGAAAAAGTATGCAAAACATGGCAAGTAATTCTTCGCTATGAAAAGAGTTGTGCTTTTCACCTCAAGCCTCCTGCTTTTTATTTTTAATGCCCTTAAAAAGGAAAACAAGGGGCCAGTAGGCGGTCAGGCAGTAATAGAGGGTGTGATGATGCGCTCAAGAAATCGCTGGTCTGTGGCTGTAAGGGGCACTGACAGAGAGATTCACCTGAAAACTGAACCCTTAAAGAGGACCTTCTGGTTTTTCAGGCTACCCCTGATAAGGGGAACTGTGGCATTGATTCAGTCACTGGTGCTCGGCATTAAGGCCATTGAGTTTTCAGCAGCCTGGGCATTAGAGGAGGAAGATGAAAAGATCGGTTCCTTTGGTATGTTGACCACCGTTGTTTTCTCTATGGTTCTTGGTATTGCTATGTTTGTATTTCTTCCCCTCTATCTAACAAAATTGCTTGAGGCTCTTTTCCCCCTGCTCAGTGAGAGCTCTGTTTTCTTTAACCTGACCGATGGCCTCTTCAGGGTGGCAATATTTTTGTTTTATCTCTTTGTGGTTGGTCTGTGGTCAGAGATGCGGAGGATATTTGAATACCACGGGGCAGAGCACAAGGCAATCCATGCCTATGAAAGGGGAGACCAGCTTGAACCTGACCTGATAATAGAAAAATACAGCCCTGCCCACCCCAGATGTGGAACCAGTTTTCTCCTGATTGTGATGATAGTAAGCATACTCATATTTTCCCTTATTCCTAACAACTGGTCGGTTCTGTTTAAGTTTCTTTCAAGGATTATACTGATACCTGTTGTGGCAGGTGTTTCTTATGAACTCCTTAAACTCACAGCAAAATACAAGAGGCAACCTCTTGTAAAGGCTATTGCCTGGCCAGGGCTTGCTTTACAGAGATTGACCACAAGGGAACCAACGGTTGACCAGTTAGAGGTTGCTATAATTGCTCTTAAGGAGGCTGTTTCAGATGGAAATGTTTGAAAAGCTCTCTGAGATTGAGGAGAGGTTTGAGGCTATACAGCTTGAACTTTCAAAGCCTGAAACCATCAATAATCGCGAGCTTTACATGAGGCTTGTGAAGGAGCAGTCTGAGCTTGAGCCAGTGGTGGAAAAATACCGTGAATACAAAAAGACTGTTGAGTCAATCAGGGAAGCTGAGGAGTTACTTGACTCAGGTGATGAGGAGCTGAAAGCCCTTGCCGAGGAAGAGCTTGAAGCGCTTAAAAAACAAAAACCAGAAATAGAACGGGAGCTCAAGCTTTTACTACTCCCCAAGGACCCGAGGGATGAAAGAAATGTCATCCTTGAGATAAGGGCTGGCACTGGAGGAGAAGAGGCTGCCCTCTTTGCAGCAGACCTGTTTCGTATGTATTCAAAATATGCTGAGCAAAAGGGCTGGAGGATAGAGATTATAGATTCAAACCCTACAGGGCTTGGTGGTTTCAAAGAGATTGTTGCCTCTGTTCAGGGAAGAGGCGCTTACAGCAGACTTAAATACGAAAGTGGTGTGCACAGGGTTCAGAGGGTGCCGGTCACTGAGACCTCGGGAAGGATACACACCTCTGCTGCCACCGTGGCCGTGCTGCCCGAGGCAGAGGATATTGACATTAAGATAGACGAAAAGGACCTCAAGATAGACACCTACAGGGCCTCTGGAGCTGGAGGCCAGCATGTAAACAAGACCTCCTCGGCAGTCAGAATAACCCATATCCCTACAGGGATTGTTGTTCAGTGTCAGGACGAACGTTCCCAGCACAAAAACAGAGAAAAGGCAATGAGGGTTTTGAGAGCAAGGCTATACGAGATAAAGATGCTTGAGCAGGAAAGGGAGATTACCGAAGCAAGGCGCTCACAGGTAGGTTCTGGCGACAGGAGTGAACGAATCAGAACCTACAACTTTCCCCAGAACAGGGTCACCGACCACAGGATAAACCTGACCCTTCAGAAACTTCAGCAGATACTGGAAGGCAATCTTGATGAGTTAATAGATGCCCTGATTACCCATTTTCAGACAGAAGAATTAAAAAAGGTGGCATGACCTCTGCTGAACTCTCCTCTATTGAACTCTTCAGAAAGGCCTGTGCTCTGATGAAACAACAGGGCATTGAAGATGCAGAAAAGGAGGTTGAGCTGTTTTTTTCCATCCTGCTTGGCATTGACAGGGTGAGTCTTTTCAGGGACAACCCCCCTGTTGATGAGGTTAAACAAAAAGCTCTCATCAACGCAGTCCAGGAAAGGCTTAAAGGAAGACCAGCCCAGTACATCACAGGCTATGTGGAATTTTATGGTCTTAAGTTCATTGTAGGTGAAGGCGTGCTGATACCAAGGCCAGAGACCGAACTGCTCGTTGATGAGGTAATAGGGCTTCACAAAGAGGGGGCTCTGGGAGATAAGCCCCTGATACTTGAGCTCTGCACAGGCACAGGCTGCATTGCCCTGAGCATTGCTAAATATTTAAAGGATGCCAGTATTACAGCCACGGAGATTTCACCCACTGCACTTGAATATGCTAAAAAGAACCTGAAACTTCATGGTCTTAAAAATGTGACCCTTTTAAGGGCTGACCTCTTTCCAGCTGAGAAAAAAAACTACGACCTGATAGTGTCAAACCCACCCTATGTTAGCAGCAGGGATATGCAGCTTCTTGCCCCCCATGTAAAAAGGGAACCCTTTGAGGCACTTTATGGCGGAAGGGATGGTCTTGACTTTTACAGAAGGATTCTTTCTAAAGCTGAAGACTACCTTAAACAGAGGGGTTTTCTTGCCCTTGAGGTTGGTGCCGGTCAGGCAGAGCCAGTTGTAAAAATGGCTGAGGAGGCAGGGTTCAGCCTGTACCGAAAAACAAAAGACCTATCAGGGATTGATAGAGTTTTGGTGTTAAGACTCTGAGAAGCTGAAGGAGGCAGATTGCAGAAGTTCAGAATCATAGGTGGTGCGAGGCTTAATGGCAGGGTGAGGGTCTCGGGTGCCAAAAATGCAGCCCTACCCCTTATGGCTGCCACCCTTCTATCACCAGCCCCTCATACATTAAGAGAGGTTCCCACCCTCAGGGATATCTACACAATGGCTGAGCTTTTAAACAGGCTCGGTGCAGATTGCAACCTCAGTGCAAACACCCTCTCACTTAACACAGAAAGGGTCTCTTCCTTTGAGGCACCCTATGAGCTTGTTAGAACCATGAGGGCATCGGTGCTGGTGCTTGGTCCCCTGGTGGCCCGTTATGGTAAGGCAAGGGTTTCACTGCCTGGTGGTTGTGCCATTGGCGCAAGGCCTATAAACCTGCATCTGATGGCTTTAGAGAAGATGGGCGCAGAGATTAACCTTGAGCAGGGTTACATAGTTGCAAGGGCAAAAAGGCTAAAGGGAACGAGGGTCTATTTTGATGTACCCACTGTCACAGGCACAGAAAACATCATGATGGCTGCCACCCTTGCCAGAGGCACAACCATCATTGAGAATGCAGCCCGAGAGCCCGAGGTGGTTGACCTCGCAAAGGCCCTTAAGCAGATGGGTGCCCAAATAAGTGGAGAAGGTGAAAGCGTTATAACCATAGAAGGTGTAAAAGAGCTGAATTCAATGAACCACACCGTGATACCTGACAGGATAGAGGCTTCAACCTTTATAACCGCAGCAGCTATCACCTCGGGTGAAATAACCATTGAGAATGTGGTTCCTGAACATATTGATTCTGTTATGGAGAAGCTTGAGCAGACAGGCACAAAGATCAAGAGGATGAAGGGAGCACTTAAGGTTAAAGGCCCTGAAAGGCCTGAGCCAGCCAGTGTTAAGACCATGCCCTACCCTGGCTTTCCCACCGATATGCAGGCCCAGTTTATGGCCCTGATGACTGTTTCCTCAGGAACGAGTATAATAACAGAGACCATCTTTGAAAACCGTTTTATGCATGTGGCTGAGCTGAGGCGTTTCGGTGCTGAAATCAGCATTGAAGGTCACACTGCCACAGTAACGGGCGTGGAGAAACTGAGGGGTGCTCCTGTGATGGCAACCGACCTCAGGGCAAGTGCATCCCTTGTGCTGGCTGCCCTCAGGGCAGAGGGCGAAAGCATCATTGACCGCATCTATCATATTGACAGGGGTTATGAAACAATAGAAAAAAAACTAAGAGCCCTTGGTGCTCAAATAGAAAGGTTCAGGGAGTAAGGGGATGATAGGCATAGCCCTTCCTAAAGGTAGACTGCTTGAAGAAAGCCTTGAGTTTTTCAGCAGTATCGGTATTGATTTTGACAGTACCATCACCCGTTCAAGAAGACTCATCCACTATTCCTCTGATGGTAACTTTAAACTTCTTGTAATAAGGGCGAAGGATGTCCCGACCTTTGTCCAGTACGGAGGTTGTGACATGGGGATAGTGGGAAGGGATGTTCTAATGGAGGCATCGGCTGACCTTTATGAGGTTCTGGATTTAGGCTTTGGTTACTGCAGGCTCTGTGTTGCTGTGCCTGAGGATATTGATGAAGACATATACTCAAGGCCGATTATAAAAGTGGCCACTAAATACCCCTCCATTACAGAGAGGTTCTTTGCTCAAAGGGGTCAACAGGTTGAGATTATAACCCTTTATGGCTCCATTGAGCTTGCTCCGGTAACAGGAATGAGCGATGCAATAGTTGACCTTGTTTCAACTGGGAAAACCCTCAGGGCTAACAGGCTAAAGGAGATAGAAACCGTCTTTGAATCAACAGCATGGCTTGTTGTAAACAGACACTCCTTTAAACAGAAGAACCAAGAGATCGTGAACCTGATAAAAAAGATAAAAGAGGGTATCCATGGCCCTGGGAAGGATTAAAAGCTGGTTATTCAGCCCTGAAAACCCTTTCAAGCTTTCTCTGATGCTCTCACTGCCTCTGATTGCAGTGCTCCTGATTCTTTTTTACTCGGTCATTCACTGGAACAAAAAGAGCATTGAGGACATCCAGGAAAGAAACATGCTCCTTTACGCCCAGTCCCTTTTTCAGCATATCATTCAGTCACCCCTCTGGAGAGGTGACCACAGCGGTTATTTTATAGAGATAACCGAGCATATAACAGGAAGCTCTCAGAGGAGATTGAACATCATGGGCAAGGATTATGTCAGGGTAGCCCCGTCTATCTATACAGCAAGGATAGGTAAGCTTGTAAAAAAACGGGCAGCTTACAGCTTCCACATCACAAGTCTTGAGTCGCTAAACCAGTCAAACAGACCTGATAGCTGGGAGATACAGGCACTAAACGACTTCAAATACAACATCAAAAAGGATGCCCTCACAAGAGTGGTCTTTGGAAATGTGCCCTACTACAGATACATGGCACCTATAAAGCTTGAAGGAGCATGCCTTAGCTGTCATGCCCCTATTACCGCAGGACTCAGCATAGACATACCAATAGATTTTTCCGACCGTCTGTATGCATCTCAGCTAAAACGCTCCGCCCTCTCCTTTGCTACCTTCGGTGTGTTCATACTCCTTTTTGTTATGGCCATTACCATATATTTTTCTAAACGGATAAGTGACAGCTTCAGGGCAATAAAAAAACTGAATTCCCGTCTTGAGGAACTTTCTGCAAAAAACAAAAGGATGCTTGAAAGCATTGTAGATGCCATAGCCGTTATAGGGACAAACAATGTGGTGGAGCTGATTAACCCTGGATTTACAAATCTGCTCGGCGTCAAACCCGAAGAGGTGGTTGGAAAAACCATTGATGAGATAAAAAACAGCGAGCTCAAAGAGCTTTTGTTGAGCCCCTCGGGCAAAGAGGTAATAATCAGGGAAAGGGTCTTAAAGGTGTCAGATGTTGATGTCTTTGACCAGGAGGGAATACTGAAATACGGTGTTATTAAGATAATCCACGATGCCACCGAGGAAAAACTTGCCGCAGCCATGGAGCTTGCAGGAGCCACTGCCCACGAGGTTCGACAGCCCCTGACCATTATCTTAAACCTGATTCCCCTGATAAGAGACAAAATTGCAAACTCTGAGGATGCCACTTCAGAGTTTAGCATGTTAGAGGAGCAGTGTGGCAGGATAAATGACATCATAAACAGGATGCTCAACATTACCCGCTACAGGAGGCGGCCCTATACGGATGAGCTCAGCATTTTTGATTTAACTGATGAATAATTTATGATAAAATAAACAGAAAAAAACAAAAAGGAGACTTGCCATGGCAAACAAAGCACAAAACCTCCAGGACAACTTTCTCAATCATTTAAGGAAGGAGAAGGTAACGGTGGTGGTCTATCTCACTAACGGGGTGAGGTTAAAAGGCGTTATCAAGGGGTTTGACAACTTTGTGGTACTTCTTAAAGAGTCAACACTGCAGATGATTTACAAACATGCAATCTCAACCATAATTCCTGAAGGCGAGTTTGATTTCCATCAAAACAGAAGTGCTGAATAGATTAAATGTCTAAAAAATACAAAAACCCTTTACCTACCGTTGATATCATAATAGAAACACCAGGGGGAATAGTTCTCATAAAAAGGAAGAACCCTCCCTATGGGTGGGCCCTTCCAGGCGGATTTGTTGATTATGGTGAAAGCCTTGAAGAGGCTGCCCTCAGAGAGGCAAAAGAGGAAACTGGCCTTGATATTGAGCTTATCAGACAGTTTCATACCTATTCTGCCCCCGACAGGGATGAAAGGTTTCACACCATAACCACTGTCTATATTGCAAGGGCTGAGGGAACACCCAGGGCGGCTGATGATGCAAAGGAGGCTCGGGTCTTTACCCGTGAAAATCTTCCTGATGACATTGCCTTTGACCACAGGGATATACTGAATGACTACTTTAACAAAAGATACTGAATCTTTGTTATAATGTAATCCCGTTTTGTTGTATTCATCTAACTAAAAGGAGGAAACATAATGCTACACTTCATGAGAAAACATGCAAAGTTCTTCTATGTGTTCTTTTTCCTTATAATTATCTCCTTTATATTCTTCTATGTAGGACCAATTGATAAAAACCAGAACCCTGTAGTCATTGAGATTGGAAAGGAAAAGGTCTATCTTGACGAGTACTGGCGCGCCTATGACAACCTTCGTAACATCTATCGGGATATATACAAGGACAAGTTCACCCCCGAGATGGAAGAAAAACTGGCTCTCAAGGAAAAGACCCTTGAAAAACTGATAGAAGACAGGCTTTTACTGAGGAAGGCAGCAGAAATGGGTATCTATGTTTCAGATGAAGAGCTTCAGGAAGCTATAATGAATGAACCTGCCTTTCAGCGAGATGGGGTTTTCAACAGAAACATCTACCTTAGAACACTCCAGCTCAACAGACTTACCCCCTCCTATTATGAAGCAGCTAAAAGGAGTGAACTTGTTTTAAAAAAGATAAGGATACTCATTGAAGATTCTGTAGACCTCACACCCCTTGACACCTCTTTATTTCAGGGCAATCAGGACTTTCTTAAGGCAATAAAGGCATCTCTACTAACTGATAAACAGAGCAAGGTGTTACGCTCTTTTGTGGAAACCCTGAAAAAAGAATACAATGTAAAGGTTCATTCAGAGTTTATCTCGTGAACACCCTTGTAAAGATCTGTGGCATTACAAGATATGAAGATGCCCGTGCAGCAGTAGAGTTCGGGGCTGATGCAGTGGGATTTGTCTTTTATGAAGGAAGTCCCAGACATGTCTTTCCTGAAACAGTAAAAGATATAATCTCAAACCTCCCTCCCTTTGTAACCACTGTTGGTGTATTTGTCAATGCAACTGTATCGGAGATAAGAGAAATTGTTGATTTCACAGGCATTAACATCGTCCAGCTCCATGGTGAAGAACCTCCTGATGAATGTGCTTACTGGCCCAGGGTAATCAAGGCATTCCGGATAAAGGATATGACAGACCTGAGGGAGCTTCAAAGATACAGGGTGTCTGCCTATCTCCTTGACACCTACTCTCCCAATGAACCTGGAGGAACCGGTAAGCTGTTCAACTGGGATATAGCCCTTGAGGCTAAAAAATTTGGTCCGATAATCCTTGCTGGCGGACTTACACCAGAGAATGTTACTGATGCAATAAAAAAGGTAAGACCCTATGCTGTAGATGTAAGCAGTGGAGTTGAAGCAGAAAAGGGGATTAAGGACCATGAAAAGATGAGGCTTTTTATTGAGAGGGCAAAGGGCATTTAAGCTTTCTCATTACTTGAAATCTTTATAATGGTCTTCACATTCCCCCTTGGATTAAAATCACCTATGACCTCAAGAAACCTTGGTTTTAAAAGGGCCTCCAGGTCACTGTATATCTGATTGGTAGCTTCCTCATGGGATATATATCTCTGTCTGTAAGAATTAAGGTAGAGTTTTAATGATTTCAGCTCCACAATCTTCCTGTCAGGGATGTATCTTATTCTTATGGTTGCAAAATCAGGATAGCCTGACCTTGGACACAGACAGGTAAATTCGGAAAAGGTAATGTTTATCTCATAATCCCTGTCTGGGAAGGGATTATCCCAGTCCTCTAACTTAGCCTCTTTTATAGCCTTCTCACCGTATTTCATTTTTATAATTTAACCATTGGGGTTGAAATTTTTCAAATCCCTCCTTAAAATTAATAATAAAGACATATCCTATATTTGACAAATTTTCCAAAATAGGTTAATATAATAATCTCGCTCTCATTAGAAGTGTTCTTTGACAAGTTAAAAAGTGTGAATGGTCCCGTGAAGCTTTGAGTTTTAGCATGAGAGTTTGATCCTGGCTCAGAGCGAA
>CAZIIE010000010.1:0-23922 GCA_964539375.1 uncultured Nitrospirota bacterium
CTGAGAAGAAAGGTTGACAGTATCCTGCGTTTGAAGGAGATGGCAGGGGAGGAGAGGACACCCCTTCAGAGGGTATGTAAGAGCCCTGAGTGCTCCTTCAGGTTCAACACCGACAACATCCCCTACCAGATAATGAAGGCGGTCTGCTACATGGAGGAGCACTACAGCGATGACCTCAATGTTGACCAGCTTGCCTCAGTGGCAAATATGAGTAAGTTCCACTTTATCAAGAGATTCAAGGAGACCCTTGGCATCACTCCTATGAGACTTATAACCCTTTTCAGGATAGAAAAGGCAAAGGAGCTTCTCAAAAATACCGAAAGGAGCATCTCTTCAGTTGCCATAGAGGTGGGATTCAATGATGTAACAAACTTTGAAAGACACTTCAAACGCCTAACCGGCACAACCCCTTCAAGATACAAAAAGGCCCTCAACAGATTCAACCAAAGGCCCTCCAGAATATAACCACCAAACAATTTCCACCTAAACTTTGACAACATAATTATAGAAATCAGGTCTGTTAGTAATTAAAATTATAATATAAAATCAATAATTATTTAAGTAAATAATTTAAAAAATGGACAGGCGAAGATTCACAAGGGAGTCCTTTCTAAGCAGTATTGACTACTATGTAAGGGGCAATGGGGAGAGGGTTCACAAGGGGATAACCATAAACTGCTCAGAAGAGGGTCTCTGTCTGTATGTGTTCAGCCCTGTAAAGAAGGGGGACTCCCTGGAGATACTAAAGGGCGATCTTTCCCTGCCTTGCAGGGAGTTAGAGGTCAGGTGGGTAAAGCCACTGGGAAAGGAGATATTCAAGGTTGGTCTTCTCTGCATGAAGGCCTGACCTCAATAAATAAAGGGGGGTGAGAATGGGGAGAAAAAACTTCAGTCGAGGGCAGGTAACATTAGATGGGGTGTTAAAGTAAGAAGGAGGTGTTTATGGGAAGGAGATTAACATTGATTGTCCTTACCATGCTGATTGTGGTAGGGATGGTTTCAGTATCATCAGCAGTGGTCAGGCATATCTACATAGCATCAACCGATGGCTATGTTACCATGCCTGATGGAACAACCCACTGGATAAGAGGCTTTGTTGCCTGCAATCCACCGGCTACCCCTGGTGGCCCCTTTGACCCGATGGCAGCAAACTGCCCACCACCTGGTTCGGCAACACTGCCAGGTCCAATAATTGATGTAAACGCTGGTGACGATGTGTTTATCCACATGGTCAACATAGGTAATGTTAATGCCATAGCACCAGCAGACCCTCACACCGTTCACCTCCATGGCATCCATGCAACCACCCAGAATGATGGATGGCCTGAAAACTCCTTTGAGGTCCCTGTGCCAGTGGGTGGTGTCTATTCTGAGGCAACCTATTACTTCTATGCTGAAAAGCCTGGCACCTATATGTATCACTGCCATGTGGAGGCCTCAGAGCATGTCCAGATGGGTATGTATGGTGCAATGATTATAAGGCCAACAGGCTTTGCCCAGTGTGCACCAGGCACTATCCCCTGCCCGACCCAGACTGTCTTCGGTGGTGGTTACAACGACCAGTATGACTATGAGTATGTGGTGATGATAAGTGATTTTGACTCAAGATGGCATGCCTTCATTGCTGCAGGAGCTGGTGCAGCACCTGCTCCAGGAGGAAAGAAGAAGAAGAAGAAAATAAAACTCTTCAACCCTGTTAACTTCAGACCTGACTACTGGCTTGTAAATGGAAGGGCCTTCCCTGACAGTATAAGGCCAGTTTATGGCACTCCAGGTGTTGGTGCGGTTGGTAATCCGCCTCTTTCAGGTCCACCTATCGGTCATGTGCCTGGCTCAAACAACTTTGTGACCTATAAGGGGCTTATTGAGATACCAAACTGGGATACCACAACCGCCACAGCAACCACAGGGCCGAGGGTTCTCGTAAGGCTGATAAACATTGGCTTTGATGCAGAGCCCTGGCACATCCATGGATGGCACTTCACAGTGGTCGGTAAGGATGCAAACCCCATACCTCTGACAGCCCAGAGCATGGAGTACACCACCCTGATTGGCTCAGGTGAGACCCAGGATATCATCATTGAGGCAACAAAGAGGGACACCATAGGTTTGTATGCACAAAATTCACCTGGTTTCATCCAGAATGTGACCATTGCCCCTGCAACACCTGTGATTGCCCAGAATATACCTCTTGTCACAGACCTTGGATGCCTTGCCGGTTCCCCTTATCCATCTCCAAACTGTGCTGAGGTTGCCCCTGCACCTGGTAACCTTGCTGTTCAGTGGTTCCCGATGCACAACCATGATGACTACAAGGTAACAAACAACGGTATCTATCCTGGAGGTCAGGCCACACTCATCTATGCCCATCCTGGTCCAGCCGTTCAGTAGCAGATTCAGGGTGGCCCAGGGTAAAATAAAAGGCATCAAGAGGGGGATTTTTCCCTCTCTTGATGCTTCTGTGTCTGAAGGGAGGAGGCTATGAAGCTAAAATTGTGGTTGGTTCTGCTTGTGATTTTTCTCTTTCCAATTACTGGCCTTTCAGGGGAAAAGACAAAGGCAGAGCTTGAGGTGAAGCATGCGGTGTTGAGCGTGGGGGGGAACATACTTGATGTAAGGTACAGGATAGTCGGGGTTGATGAGTTTTTTGTTGACCCCAAGGATGTCTATGTGATAGATGAAGAGACAGGACAGAGGTTTCCAGTGATGGGAGTTGCAAAGATAGGAAATCTGGCTGCTAAGACCCTCAGGGGGGTAAAGGATGAGGATGGAAAGAGGTATCTCTACTCACTCTTTATACTCAAGCCAGGGGTGATTAAGAAGGGCTCAAAGGTTACGGTGGTGGTAGGGAACCTGAAAAAGGAACATGTCATAGTGGAGGAGTAAGATGAAAAGGGGAACAGTCCTGACAGTATTGGCTGTACTTTTTTTACTTCTTAGGGTTGTCTATGGTGCTGATGATGCCCTGCCAGAGGAGATAAACATAACCGGAGAGGGTGTAAAGGGCAAGGCCTCAATGGTTGGCCGTCTGGTGGGGATTAGGTCTGACAGGGGTGTGGATGTATCGCTCTATCTGAGGCTTGAGGAGATTTCAAAGGAAAAAAACAGGCTCTACCTCTCGGTTGGTCTTTATGACAGGCAAAGGAATGAGATGCTCAGAGGAGCCAGGGTTGTTGCCCGTGTTATGACCGAGGGACAAGAAAAGAGGGATATTGTGCTTCAGGCTGCCCAGGCCCTGTATCAGGGCAGTGCCGATTTTTTAAAGACAGCCCAGGTAAAGGGCTTCAGGGTGGACTTCAAAAAGGGTGATAAAAGTGGGTCGGTTGAGTATAAACTGAAAAAGAAGGAGAGCAGGTAAATGGTGAAGGGGTTTAAATACATAATTGCTACTGCGGTTTTAATATTTATGGGCCTTCCCCTTTATGGGGTGCAGGCAGGGGAGAAGGTCAATCTGCGTTTAAACCTGAGACCAGGTGAACTCTATCCCATCTATGTGAAGACCTTTAACAGGGTGGAGAAGGTGACAAGAGGGGACAGGATAGAGGATAAAGAGGAGCTGGGGGCAGGCTATACCTTCAAGACCCTTGAGGTGGACAGGAACGGAAGGATGAGGGTTCAGCTCAATTACGAAAGTGTCTATTACAAGCTTGACAGTCCAAGGGGATTGCTGGTCTATGATTCGGGAGATTCAAACTCGGTGCCACCGCCTGAACTGAAGGCTCAGGCTTCCTTTGTTGGTAAGAGCCTTTCACTGGTTTTTACCGAGGAAGGAAAGGTGGAGGATGTGGCAGGCACTGAGAAGCTGATTGAGGCAATACTGGATGACTACGGTGTGAAGGATGAGGAAAAGCGGAAGGCCATCAGGGAGTCACTGGGTAAGCTCATCGGTAAGGATGCCATAAGGCGGACGGTTGAGGAGCTGATTAATATATTCCCTGGAAGGCCTGTGGGAGTTGGGGAGAGCTGGCAGAAGACCAGGCATTACACCCAGAGGGGAATCAGGATGACATCTAAAAAGATATTTACCCTCAAGGCCATTGAAGACAATGTGGCAGTTATTTCGGTTAAGACAAAGGATGTAAGCGGTGATGACCCTGTAGAGATGGCAGGGCTAACCCTTCATTACAACATAACTGGCGAGCAGAGCGGGGAGATAAGGGTTGACCTTGCCACTGGCTGGATTCTTTCAGGAAAGCTGAAACAGCAGACCTCAGGCACTGTGACCATTGAGGAAAACCCTAACATCCCCCAGGGACCACCGCCAATCTACATTGCAGTAAACGGAAGCATTGACTACTCACCAAAGAGGAACTGGTAATGAGGATGGGTTTAAGAATCAATGCTTACTGGGTAAAGACCGCCCTGCTGGGTGTCTTGCTTGTCTTTACAGCCCTGTTTATACTCCGTGCATCAGGGGGAGGGCTGAAGGAGGAGGGGAAAAGGAGTCCTGCTGGGGTGCTCGGTGTGGAGAGTGACTGCTGTAGCACCCTCTTTGCAAAGAAGGATGACCCTGGGGGAGCAAGGGCAGAGGTCATAATACCTGAGGATAAGTTTCAACTGATAGGGGTGAGGCTTGTCCGTGCCCAGGTTCTTCCCCTGCAGAAGGAGATAAGGACGGTTGGTAGCCTTGAGTATGATGAGACAAAGGTTGCGACGGTTAACCTGAAGGTTGAGGGCTGGATTGAGAAACTCTATGCAGACTATGTGGGCAAGGAGGTAAAAAAGGGTCAGCCCCTTGCAGAGATTTACAGCCCCGAGCTTTACACCACCCAGGAGGAGTTTCTCTATGTTTACAAATGGAGCACCGACAAGATAAGCAGGCTCTTCAGGGAGAGGTCTGTTGAGTTTCCTGTAACTGACCGATACACCACCGTTGGAAGGATGACCGCCTGGGAGATGAAACCCCTGGTGGATAAGGCCATTAACAGGCTTAAGTTCTGGGACTTTACCGACGAGCAGATAGAGCAGATAAAGAAGACAGGAAAGCCCATAAGGACCTTTACCGTGCGTAGCCCCATTAACGGGTTTGTTGTTGAAAAAAGGGTGGTTCAGGGTTCAAGAGTGGCACCAGGGGAGAAGATGTTTGATATTGCTGACCTGTCAACCCTATGGATTATCGCAGACCTTTATACCATTGATGTAAGCCATCTAAAGGTTGGGCAGACCGCAAGGATCACCCTCAGTAATTGGCCTGACAGGGAGTTTATCTCAAAGGTTGACTACATCTATCCAACCCTTTCAAACAGGACAAGGACTATAAAGGTGAGGTTTGTGGTTGAAAACCCTGAACTTCTGCTTAAGCCCAACATGTTCACCGATGTTACCCTGAACATAGACATAGGAGAGAGGCTCGTTGTGCCTGAGGATGCGGTGATTGATACTGGCGTGAAAGAGGTCGTCTATGTCCACAAGGGTGCTGGCCATTTTGAGCCAAGAAGGGTGGTCACAGGGGTAAGGGCAGGGGGTATGGTGGAGGTTGTTTCTGGCCTCAGAGAGGGCGAGGAGGTTGCAGCCGAGGGCAACTTCCTTATTGACTCGGAGTCCAAACTGAAGGGCATAGTTGAGTGATGATTAGATGGTTGATTGAGTATTCCATAAGAAACAGGGCTGTTATTCTACTGCTGGTAAGCATGGCTGTTTTATGGGGTGTGTGGTCTATAGAGGAGACACCCCTTGATGCAATACCTGACATAAGTGATACCCAGGTAATCATATACACCGAGTGGCAGGGTCAGAGCCCTGATATCATTGAAGACCAGATAACCTACCCAATCACATCAACCCTTCTTTCAGCCCCAAGGGTTGAGGTTGTAAGGGGCTACTCCTTTTTAGGCATATCCTTTGTTTATGTGATATTTGAGGATGGCACTGACATCTACTGGGCAAGAAGCAGGGTATTAGAGTATCTCCAGTCAATCAAGGACAAACTGCCCCAGGGTGTTACACCTGTACTCGGGCCTGACGCAACCAGTGTTGGCTGGGGCTTTTCCTATGCCCTGATAGACAGAACAAACAGCTACAGCCTTGCTGACCTGAGGACACTCCAGGACTGGTATATAAAGTATGCCATTGAGAGTGTTGAGGGTGTGGCCGAGGTTGCCAGTATTGGTGGATTTGTAAAGCAGTTTCAGGTGGTGGTTGACCCCAATAAACTACTTGCCTACGATGTGAGCCTTCAGGATGTGCTCAGGGCGGTAAAGGCATCAAACAGAGATGTGGCTGCAAGGGTTATGGAGCTTTCAGGCATAGAGTACATGATAAGGGGAAGGGGCTATGTAAAGAGCCTTGAGGACCTTGAGAACATTGCACTGAAAAACGATGAAAGAGGCGTGCCTGTGCTGCTTAGGGATGTTGCAAGGGTTCAGATTGGGCCTGATATAAGAAGGGGACTTGCTGACCTTAATGGTGAGGGCGAGGTGGTAGGCGGTATTGTGGTGGTCAGGTTTGGTGAAAATATGCTTGATGTTTTAAGCGATGTCAAGGAGAAGATAAAGGAGATAAAGCCATCCCTTCCCGAGGGTATTGAGATAGTCACTACCTATGACAGGTCAGACCTGATAAGAAGCTCAATAAATACGCTCTGGAAGGAGATATTGAAACTTACCCTTGCTGTGCTGGTTGTGTGCCTGGTGTTTCTGGGTCATCTCAGGAGTGCCCTGATTGTTATCCTGACGCTTCCAGTGGCTATCCTATCATCCTTTGTCATCATGAAAAGGATGATGATTACATCAAATATCATGAGCCTAAGCGGTATAGCCATTGCAATAGGTGCAATGGTGGATGCCTCCATAGTGATTGTGGAGAATGTGCACAAGCACCTGGCAGACTGGAGGCGAACTGGAGGGAAGGCTCAAAGGATGGAGGTGATGAAGGAGGCTATCCTGGAGGTTGCCCCTTCGCTTTTTTTCTCACTGCTTGTCATCACCATCTCCTTTCTACCCATCTTTGCCCTTCAGAAGGAGTCGGGAAGGCTTTTTAAGCCCCTTGCCTATACCAAAACCCTTTCCATGGTCTTTGCCTCCTTCCTGTCCATCACCCTTACCCCTGTGCTGATAACCCTTTTTTTAAGGGGACGCTACAGTGCAGAGCATGAGGGGCTGGTTAACAGAGCCCTTATTGGCCTTTATCACAGGGTCATGGAGTTTGTATTGAAAAGAAAGGCAATGGTGGTAATGGTTACTTTATTTGTGCTTGTTATCACCCTTTATCCAATCAGGATGATTGGCTCAGAGTTCATGCCACCCCTTTACGAGGGCTCTCTTTTTTATATGCCCGTAACAATGCCTGGTGCCTCAATAACAGAGGTATCAAGGCTTCTGCAGATACAGGACAGGATACTGAAGTCCTTTCCAGAGGTAGCACAGGTCTTTGGAAAGGCGGGCAGGGCAGAGACAGCCACAGACCCAGCTCCACTGGAGATGTTTGAGACAGTAATCAACCTTAAGCCCCCTTCCCAGTGGAGAAAGGGTATGACCGTTAAAAAACTGATTGAGGAGATGAATGAAGCACTGACCATACCTGGGGTTTCTAACTCCTTTACCATGCCAATAAAGGCAAGGATAGACATGCTTTCCACTGGATTGAGGACGCCTGTTGGTTTGAAGATAACAGGGCCTGACATAAATGAGCTTGAGCAGATTGGAAAGAGGGTGGAGAGGGTTTTAAAGGATGTGCAGGGCACAAGGAATGTCTATGCTGACAGGATTAACACTGGATACTATATTGACATAGTGCCTGACAGGGTGGAGCTTGCCAGATATGCATTAACAATTGATGATGTTATGGAGGTGGTTGAAAGCGCCATCGGAGGCAAGAATGTATCTGTTTTGATTAATGGAAGAGAAAGGTATCCAATAAATATCCGTTATCCGAGGGATTTGAGGTCTGACCTGAACCAGTTAAAAAGGGTGCTTGTTTCTTTGCCCAGAAGAAGCGATAGCCCGATTTCTGCCCAGGTACCAATTGCTGAGGTGGCTGATATTAAGGTGACAAAGGGCCCCTCACTTATAAAAAGTGAGGATGGCATGCCCATAAGCTATGTCTACATTGACTTCAGTGGCGATGACATTGAGGGCTATGTTAAGAGGGCTGACAGGGTACTCAGGTCAAAGATACAGCTTCCAGAGGGATACAAGATATCCTGGAGCGGTGACTTTGAATACATAGAGGAGACAAGGGAAAGGCTCAATCTTATAATACCTGTAACCATTCTGATTATATTCTTTCTCATTTATATGAACACCAGGTCATTCATAAAGACCCTTATCGTGCTAATGGCGGTGCCCTTTTCCCTGATAGGGGCATTCTGGTTACTCTATCTGCTGGGTTACAACATGAGCCTTGCTGTATGGGTTGGCCTGATTGCCCTTGCAGGGCTTGATGCAGAAACAGGAGTGGTTATGCTCCTTTATCTTGATATAGCCTACAAAAACAGGCTTAAAAGGGGGCTTTTAAGGAACATCGCTGACCTGAAAGAGGTGGTCATTGAGGGCGCTGTTAAGCGTCTAAGGCCAAAGATGATGACAGCAGGTGTTATACTTGCAGGGCTTGTTCCTGTGCTCTTCAGCTCTTCAATAGGCTCGGATGTGCTAAAGAGGATTGCCACCCCAATGGTGGGTGGTATAGTTACCTCTGTTTTGCTTGAGCTATTGATTTATCCTGTTATTTATATGTTCTGGAAGGAGATAGAGTTAAGGAGGGCTGTGAATGAAAGGTCATCTTAGCTGGTTAGTGCTTATAGTCCTTTGTTTATTTTTCCTCAAGCCTGGCCTTTCAGAAACGGTGGATGACAGGGCAGGTCTTCTTGGCATGAGTCTGGGCTTTAAAAGGGTTGGCGATGTGAATGTATCCCTCTATCTACTTCAGGAGGCCTATCCAGAAAGGCTTGACAGTGAACAGCCAACCCATCTCTTCTCGGTTGTCCTGATTGATGATAAGGGGCTTATAGGGGATGCAGAGGTCAGCCTTACAGTTTCAGGTGAGGATTTCAAAAGGACAGTCAAGTTAAAAAGGCAACTAAGGGTTTACAGGGGCTCACTCAGAATTGACCAGCTTGGCAGATATCAGCTGATAGTTTCCTTCAACAACGGTAAGAAAAGCGGTAGTGCCTCCTTTGATTATATCATGATGCCTGGCAGACCAAACTGTAGTTCAAATCCTGAACCGATTATTCAGGGTGAATAGGAGGTTGAAGATGAAAAGAGGCTTAATTGTTATATTGTCCTTGATATTATTCACCACAGCTGCCAGTGCCAAAAGCAGGCTGAAGATTGGTGAACCCATACCGGAATTTACCTTAAAGGACCTTAAGGGATTTGAACTAAGGGTTCCGGAGCAGCTGAAGGGAAGGGTGTTTATAATCCATTTCTGGGCAGACTGGTGCACCTACTGTCTTGAGGAGATGCCAGCTCTTGACAGGATTTACAGGCGATACAAAAGAAAGGGGCTTGAGATTATTGCCATAAATGTTGGTCAGAAGGAGGAAAGGGTTAATGCCTTTCTAAAAAATGTAAAGGTCTCCTACAGGGTGTTGCTTGACAGGGATATGAAGGTGGCAAAGACCTTCAATGTGCTTGGGCTTCCAAGGACCTTTTTCATTGACCGAAGGGGAAGGCTGAGGTTTCGCATCCTTGGTGATGCAACCGAGGCTACCCTTGAAAGGCTGGTTAAGAAGATAATCAGATAGGGGAAAGCCATGAGGAGGTCAACCGTATTTTTTGTATATATAATTATCTGTGCAGTCCTTATCCTGCTTTTTCCCTTTCACAGAGAGAGGGTGAGGCAGGTTAAACAGTTAGAGCTGAAAAGGACAGAGGAGATTGTTAAGAGATTCGGTCTTACCGACCTGTCCATCTTTACAGAGGCCCGCTATACAAGGCATCCATCACTGGCAGACCTTCATTCAGCTTTTCAGGACCACCCGATGAGCCTGGAGCACTTTCCCACAGGCTCCATTGTCTCGGTAAGAACAATACCGTTCTGGAGGGCAGATGGGCTGGATTGATAAGCAGAGAAACATCCTGGATATGACCATCTCTTCAATGTTGAGGAGAAGGTGGAAGAATGTTGCATTGTTCCTGGTTTACTCCACTGTGGTATTTTTGATTGCCTCGGTGGTTATGTTCAAGGCCTCTCTGAAGGAGGAGGCTACAGAGGTCTTAAGTGCCGCTCCAGAGCTGATAGTTCAGCGACTTGTGGCTGGAAGGCAGGACCTAATCCCCCAATCCTATATAGATGATTTCAAGGGCATGCCAGGTGTTAAATCAGTAAAGGGAAGGCTCTGGGGTTACTACTATGACCCCCAGAGCAGGGCAAACTTTACGATAATGGTCAGTGATAAAGGGCAGGAGCCAGGGACGGTCGTTATCGGAAGGGGTATCAGCAGAACCCTCGGTATAGAGGTCGGTGATTTTATAACACTCCGAACCTATAAGGGAACCCCCATGACCCTGGAGATTACAAGGGTGTTTGACAGTAGCTCAGAGATTGTAAGCGCTGACCTTGTTTTGATAAGCAGGGAAGACTTTTACCAGCTCTTTGATTTTCCCAGGGGACTTTTTACAGATATTGCTATTGAGGTATACAACCCCGAGGAGACCTTGACCCTGGCAAAAAAAATAGTCCTGATGCATCCTGACACACGGCCTGTTATAAAGGATGAGATACTGAGAACCTATGCATCCATACTTAACTGGCGTTCAGGGGTTATAGCGGTGCTTTTAATGATTGGTCTTTTTTCCTTTGTTATATTTTCCTGGGACAGGGCCACAGGACTCAGTGCTGAGGAAAAAAGAGAGATAGGCATCTTAAAGGCCCTTGGCTGGGATACCTCTGATGTCATACTTCTTAAGTTCTGGGAGGGTGTGGTTGTATCCCTTTCGTCCTTTTTAACAGGCATAATACTGGCCTATCTCCATGTCTATTTTGGTTCTGCCTTCATCTTTGAGGAGGCACTGAAGGGATGGTCAGTGCTTTATCCGTCCTTCAGGCTTGTGCCAGCTATTGACCTTTATCAGATACTGACGCTTTTTTTCCTTACAGTGGTGCCCTATACGGTTTCAACGATTGTGCCAGCCTGGAGGGTTGCAATAACAGACCCTGATTCTGTTATGAGGTTGTAGGATGATAGTGCTAACAGACATAAGCAAGGTATTCAATGCAGGCAAGCCTAATGAGTTTGTGGCAGTTGATAACGTTAATCTTGAGATAGAAAGGGGTAGTGTGGTTGTTCTCAAGGGACCAAGTGGCTCAGGAAAGACAACCCTCCTTGGTATCATTGGCTGTATGATAAAGCCCACGAGGGGAAGGATGTGGTTGCGGGGGATGGAATTTGAATTTATAGAGGGGCAGAGTAGTAATGGAAGGGTTGAGATAACAGGGTTGCCTGAAAACTTTCTAACCCAGGTCAGAAGAAGGGTCTTTGGTTTTATCTTTCAACAGTTTCATCTGATCAAGGGCTTATCCGCTGTTGAGAATGTTATGATTCCCGCCTATCCCCTTGGTGAAAGGATGCAGGACATCAGGGAAAGGGCAATGAAAATACTTGAATCTTTAAGCATTGACAGGAAGAGGGCGGAAAAAAAAGTGGAGTATCTTTCAGGGGGTGAGGCACAGAGGGTCACCATTGCAAGAGCACTCATCAATAACCCTGAGGTCATCATAGCCGATGAGCCCACCGCCCATCTTGACACAAGGCTTTCAAAGGATTTCATGTCCGTTGTCCATGACCTCAAGTCTGAGGGAAAGACCCTGATTATAGCAAGCCATGACCCGATTGTTTTTGACTCCCCCTTTGCAAACAGGGTGATAAATATTCGGGATGGAAGGCTTGATGGTGAGTGGAGATGATCTTTGAGCCCTCTGTTATAGCCCAGCTTCTGTCATCCCTTTTAATGATGGCCCTTGTGCTTTATTGCTCCTACTGGGCCTACAGGATTACCAGACACTGGAACCCTATGACTGGCTCTGAGCTTCAGATTTCCCTTGAAAGAAGAACCTATCTTATCTCAACCATGCTTAAATATGTCTTTGTCTTTGAGGTGCTCTCGGTCTTTTTGTTTCTCTACACAGCCGAGAGGATTCATAACCTCTTTGTTGGTGCCATGTGTGCTGCTGGAACACTGAATGTTAACCAGTTTGGCTATCCCCTGCTGTTAATAAAGCTTTTTAATTTCTTTCTTGCTGGTCTCTGGTTGATAATTAATTATTTTGACCAGAAGGGTTTTGATTACCCACTGCTCAGGGTTAAGTACAGAATGCTCATGATTATCGCCCCCTTCATGATTGCCGAGACCGTTGTCGGCTTTCTATATTTTACAGGGCTAAAACCAGATATCATCACCTCCTGCTGTGGAACCCTTTTCAGTCTTGACTCTGCCACAGTAACATCAGAGCTTTCAAGTGTGCCTGCAAAGAGGGCTCTGGTGGGGTTTTATCTCACCTCTTCAATTGCTGCGGTATTTTATGTCCTCTTTTTTGTGAGGAAAAGATGCACAGTACTGATAGGACTTATAAACTTGCCACTTCTTGTAATCTCTATAATCACTATAATATCAGCGGTATCAATCTATCTCTATGAACTTCCCACCCATCACTGCCCTTTCTGTATGCTTCAGTCTGATGTGAATTTTATAGGTTATCCATTGTATATAAGCCTTTTTGGCTCAGTATTAATGGGGATGGGGCTTGGGCTTACCACTTTTTTTAAGGATATAAGCAGTATTAAGAAAGCCGTTAGGGAGACCCAGATAAGGATGGCAAAGATAGCCTTTGGATTACTCCTGCTATTCAATCTTTTGGTAAGCTGGATAGTTGTAAGCTCTGAGCTGATCCTTGAATGATGAACCTTGGGTTCATATAAAATCAAACACGGGGGTGTATTATGAAGGCAATTAGGGTTGTAAAAAAACTTCTGTTAGTTTTAATCCTGCTTTCCTTTACAGCCTGTACTTCAGCAGACAAAAAGAGCTATGCTGAGAAGGTCTCAAAAAGAGATGATTACAATGCACTTTACTACGCAATCACCGAAAATCAGCTTTCAAGGGTTGAGGATATGCTCAAAAGGGGTGTCAATGTGGATTCAAGGAGAGAGGATGGCACCACCGTGCTTATGTCAGCTATTATGCTCAGAAAGAGGGATGCAATCAATCTATTGTTAAGATATGGAGCAGATGTGAATGCCAAAAATGATATGGGAAAGACCCCGCTGATTTATGCTGTGCTTATTGGAGACCCTAATGTTGTGAAACAGCTCATTGACAGGGGAGCAGACCCGTCCATTAAGGACAGCACAGGTATGAGTGCCTATGATTATGCAAAACAGAAGGGCCTTGACAACCTTTTGAATATTCTAAAAAGGAAGAGATATTAAAGCGAAGTAGGATAAAGGGGAGGGGGCATAGTATAATTAACTAATGGAGTTTTTTAGATAGAAAATTTAACAACCTGGAGGAATTGATGAGAAAGGCTCTAATCCTGATACTTTTTATACTGGTTTTACCCTCTCTTTCCTACAGCCAGTGTTACACAGATGTCTGTTTTAACAAGGGGCTTGATTATGCAATGAGGGGTAAGGTGGAGGAGGCAAAAAAGCAGTTTTCCCTTACCCTCAGCTATGACAGATACTTCAAGGCCGCTGAGGAGGGGCTTCAGGTAATCAGGGATTACAGAGAGGGCAGGCTAAGCCTTGAAGCCTTTAAAAATTACTTCAAGGGTGTTTACTACTTCAACAAGGGGCGTTTTGATAGGTCAATAGAGAGCTTTTCAAAGGCGATTGAGCTTTCTCCCCGATACTATCTCAGCTATTACAACAGGGGAGTGGTAAACAGTCTTTTGAAAAACTACGAGCTTGCAATAAAGGATTTTACCGAGTCCATAAAAAGAAACCCGGCCCATGCAGAGAGCTATTATAACAGGGCTGTTATGCTCACCCTTAAGGGTGAAACCGACAGTGCACTTTCCGATTATGAAAGGGCTATAAGCCTTTCGCCATCCCTTTACAGGGCCTATTTCAATCGGGGCATGATCTACTTTAAAAGGGGTGATTATGAAAATGCCGTCTCCGAATTCTCCGGCGTGCTGACCATAAAGCCAGGGCATGTAAGGGCATTGATTAAAAGAGGCATGGCCTACCAGCGGCTCGGCAGAATGAAGGAGGCCTGTGATGATTACAGAAGGGCCTGTGAAAAGGGGATGTGCACCAGCTATGAGGCTGCGGTGACAAGGGGTCTGTGTAAGAGTGATTAGGCACACCTTTTCGGTTCTTCAGGGTATTGGTGAAAAGCTGGAGCAAAGGCTCTGGAGACAGGGTATCCTCACCTGGGAGGACTTCCTTCTGGCTGACTCAGTGGAGGGAATAGGCAGGGAGAAAAAGAGCCTTTATAACCTTACCCTTGAGGCCCATCTGAGGGCTCTCAACGAAAGAGACTTTTCCCACTTTTCAAAGAACCTCAGAAGGAGAGAGCACTGGAGGCTTTATGAACAGTGGAAGGAGCAGGTCCTTTGTCTTGATATAGAGACAAACGGTCTTATGCCAGAGCAGGGTGGATACCCCACCCTTGTGGGCCTCTACGATGGAAGTAGCTGGAGAGCGCTTATAAGGGGAGAGAACCTTACCGTTGAAAACCTGAAAAGAGAGCTTTCTGGTTACAGTCTTATCGTTACCTTTTACGGTTCGGTCTTTGATATACCCTTTCTTTGCAGGACCTTCAGGGGGATTGAGTTCAACCTTCCCCACTATGACCTCTGTTTTGCCTTAAGGAGGCTCGGCATAAAGGGCGGGCTTAAAAGGGTGGAGGAGTATTTTGGTATCTGCAGGGATGACTCTGTAAGGGGTATGGATGGTTACGATGCTGTAAGGCTCTGGTATGAGTACCGCAGGGGAAGCAAGGAGGCACTGGAGCTTCTTCTTAAATACAACCAGGAAGACACGGTGAACCTCTATCAGCTTGCAAGAACTGTCTATGCCATGCTTAAGGAGTCAACAGGTATAACCCGTTACCTTGATGCTAATTAGAGGAGGCTTTTCTGGCTTTCTTGAGCAAACCCAGCACCTTCTGTGCATCATCCCAGGTAAGCCACTTTGCCTTTGTGTTTCTAAGGAGATAGGATGGATGGAAGGTGGGCACAACAGGGATGCCCTGGTAGTAAAAGATCTTTCCTCTGACCCTTGAGATACTACCCACATCACCAAGCAGTGCACGGGTTGCCACATCACCAAGGGTCATGATCACCTTTGGCCTTATAATTTCAATCTGTTTTCTGAGAAAGGGCATGCACTGGCTGAGTTCGTCCTCCCTGGGATTTCTGTTTCCTGGTGGGCGGCACTTTACAGTGTTTGCAATGTAGACCATCTCCCTTTTAAGCCCCATCTTTTCAATCAGGCGGGTAAGAAGCTGCCCTGCTGCACCCACAAAGGGCCGTCCCTGAAGGTCCTCCTCTGCTCCAGGGGCCTCGCCCACAAACATCAGTTCTGCCTCGGGATTGCCCTCACCGAAAACTATCCTGTTTCTTTTTTCACTGAGCCTGCAGCGGGTGCAGTCCTTAAGCTCCGCCTTCAGTGTCTCAAGGGCCCGCTCCTTTATAAGACAGTGGCCATCCTTGCAGAGTGTCTCCTTTACATCAATGGGCAGTCTGTCAAAGCCAAGGGCAGAAAGATACTGAACAAGGAGCTTTATCTCTGAAACACCAATCCCCTTAGCCATCAGGCACCCCAGCCAAGTTTTTCCCTCAGTATCTGGAAGTAGTCCCTCTCACAGGGTATGAGGAGACGGGTCTTGTGGGGTGACTTCTTAACTGTTACTATATCTCCCCTTGTAAGGGACAGCCCCACCTGACCGTCAAGGGTAAGGAAGACATCCTCACTTTCAGACTTCAGGCATATCTCCATGCAGTAATCCCCTGGCACCACTATCGGTCTGTTTGACAGGGTATGGGGACAGATGGGAGTAATCACTATACAGTCAAGGGAGGGATGGATTATGGGACCACCGGCTGAGAGGTTGTAGGCGGTAGAGCCGGTTGGTGTTGACAGTATAAGACCGTCTGCCCTGTAGGTGGTGACATAGGAGTTTTCTATGAAGGTCTCAAGCTCAATAATCCTTGCAAGTGCGCCCTTTGTGATGACCACATCGTTTAGCACTGAGTAGGTGTTTAATACCTCACCGTGCCGCAGTATGGAAGCTGAAAGCATAATCCTTTCTTCTACCTGACACTTTCCCTCAAGCATTGTCTCCATTGCAGAGAAGATCTCGTTGCGGTTTACCTCGGTGATAAAGCCAAGGCCACCAAGGTTTACACCAAGAATAGGTATCCCCCGTTCAGCAACAAGCCTTGCAGCAGAAAGCATGGTGCCATCACCACCAAGAACCAGAAGGACATCTATCAGGTCAATTAGTTCTGCGCGCTGATAACCCTTTATGCCAAGCTCACTGGCAGCCTCACTTGCCACAAAGAGCTCAAAGCCCCTCTGCTCTAACCAGGGGAGTAGCTCTTTAAGTATCTCTACTGGCTCCTTTCTGCCAATCTTTGTAAGAACACCTATCCTTTTCATAAAACCTCTTTGTCCACTGGTTTCAGCCTGCTAAGTACCCTTTCAGGCCCTCTAAAGACTATCCTTCTTTTTTCCCCCTCCACTATCTCAATGGTTACCTCAAAGGAGCAATCACCATTTAGCCGTTCAGCCCACTCCACAACAGAGATTCCATCACCATCAAGATACTCATAAAGCCCTGTCTCAAAGAGGGCATCCTCACCCTCAACCCTGTAAAGGTCTATGTGATAGAGGGGAAACCTGCCTTCGTGCTCGGCTATTATCACAAAGCTTGCTGAGGTAATCTCATCCTCATCAATATCCAGTGCACTGGCAATACCCTTTATGAAGGTTGTCTTTCCTGACCCAAGCTCGCCGTAGAGGCATACCACATCACCGGGCTTAAGTAGCCTCCCGAATTCCCTGCCAAGCTCAATGGTCTGCCTGTCAGAGTCTGTGGTAAAGGTAACATCCATTACAGCTCTGCAATTGCCCTGATAAGCTCCTTTTTACCCACAATTCCTGTGAGTTTGCCTTCCTTCACAACAGGCAAGAGGTGTATCTTTTTATCGGTCATTATTGATGCCACCTCTGTAATAGGTGTATCCTCATTAATGGTAACCACATCGGTGGTACAGATATCCTCTACAGTTGTGGCTGCCATCTTACGAATCTCCCTTTCTACCTTTGAATCAGACTCAAGGGGGATTATCGCATCAAATATCCTTATTATGGTCGGGATGTGAAAGGGCCTTTCTCGGCTTATCAGGTCGTTTTCTGTCACGATACCCACCAGGTTACCCTGCTCATCAACCACAGGTGCACCGGAGATGTCTTTTTCAATAAATAACCTGCCAAGCTCCTCAATTGAGGTCTCAGGTTTTACGGTTATCACATCCCTTTTCATGATATCCCTTGCCACTTTTTCCTTCATATATCCTCCGCATTTCAGGGGCTCTTTATCCCTATAAAGCCTCCCTGTCTCTTTTCAGTCTTTGTGGCTCTGTAAGAGAAAAATCTGTCCCTTTCACAGCAGGTGCAGCTTTTACTTACCCAGATGTTTTCCTCGGGTATTCCTGTGGCAGTTGCCTGAAGAAGGTTTGCTTCAACAAGGTCAACATAGAGCCTTCCCTTCCTGGCCCTGACCAGAGCATCTGTACTGCAAGAGCTTCCTATGCTTTCTGCCACCTCTCTTCCAACCTCGTAGCAGCAGCCTCTGATTGAGGGCCCTATTGCTATTAATATATCATCTGCTGATAGAGAAAATCTATCAATCATGGTCTGGAGTGTCTTTTTTAATATTAAGCGGGCTGTTCCCCTCCAGCCTGCATGCACTGCTGCTACCACCGATGAGCAGGTTGAGGAAATAAGAACAGGCACGCAGTCAGCTGTCTTGACACCTATCAAAAGCCCCTCAAGGGTTGTAATCACCCCATCGGCTATCACAGGCTCAGAAATCTCATCCCCCTTTTGAATTATCTTCACCCTGTCGGTATGCTTTTGGATTGGAAGGTATATCTTTCTGAACCCTGAGAGCCTGAGCAGTTCATCCACCTCTGTTGACACTTCTCTGTCGGTGAAAAAGGCGGTAATCTCCTGGCTTTTCATATTTTCAGGATATATCAATGCCATGGTATTGATTATAAAATTTCCAGCCCCCAAACTTCACCCTTTAGTTCCACTTGCGAAGTGGAACTAAAGGGCAGGAGGAATGCCGTTGCCTTGCAATACCCTCTGTTAAGGCTTTATAATTATTAGCCAGTGATGAAGACCAGGGATTTGGAGGACAGTTGGAACCATACCGTTTGACCATTAATGAAGCCCTTGAGCTTATAAAAAAGGGCGAGATAACCGCCTCAGAGCTTACCCAGTCTGTATTAAACAGGATTGAATCAGTTGATGACAGGGTAAAGGCCTTTGTAACCGTGACCAGAGAGCATGCCCTTAAGAGGGCAGAGGAGGTCAAAGGCTTTGCCGAGGAGCTCCCCCTTAAGGGAATACCAGTTGCTGTTAAGGACAATATCTGCACAAAGGGGATTAAAACCACCTGTTCATCAAGGATACTTGAAAACTTCGTACCCCCCTATGAAAGCACCGTAACCTATAGGCTCCTTCAGGCAGGTTATGTGCTTGTGGGTAAGACCAATCTTGATGAGTTTGCCATGGGCTCATCTACGGAAAACTCGGGCTTTTTCACCACCCGTAATCCCTGGGATACAGAGCGTGTTCCAGGTGGCTCAAGCGGTGGCTCTGCAGCAGCAGTTGCAGCCGATGAATGCATTGCTGCAATTGGTTCAGACACAGGGGGCTCTATCCGCCAGCCTGCCTCTTACTGCGGTGTGGTTGGCCTAAAACCCACCTACGGGAGGGTCTCAAGGTTCGGGCTTGTGGCCTTTGCATCAAGCCTTGACCAGATAGGGCCCATCACAAAGTGTGTTGAGGATGCAGCTATACTAATGAACATCATTGCAGGCCATGACCCAAAAGACAGCACCTCAGCTGCCCTCAGATGCCCTGATTTTACAGAGGCCCTGAAGGGTGATGTAAAGGGACTAAAGGCAGGCATCCCGAAGGAGTACTTCTCTGAGGGGCTTGACCCCGAGGTGGCCGGGGCAGTGAAGAAGGCTGTGGAGCTACTTCAATCAGAGGGTCTTGAGGTTGAGGAGATAAGCCTTCCTCACACCGAGTATGCGGTGGCCACCTATTACATTCTTGCCACATCAGAGGCAAGCTCAAACCTTGCCCGTTATGACGGAGTAAAATACGGCCTCAGGGCTCAGGCAAAGGACCTCCTTGATATGTATCTTGAGACCCGTTCAATGGGTTTTGGGCAGGAGGTAAAAAGGAGGATAATGCTTGGCACCTATGCCCTGTCTGCAGGTTACTACGATGCCTACTACCGGAAGGCCCAGCAGGTAAGAACCCTGATAAAGAGGGACTTTGAGGATGCCTTCAGCAGGGTTGACATTGTGATTACACCAACCACTCCAACCGTGGCCTTCAGGATTGGTGAAAAGATAGACGACCCCCTTAAGATGTATCTTAACGACATATATACCATTTCGGTTAATCTTGCAGGCATTCCAGCCATCTCGGTGCCCTGTGGTTTCAACTCCGAGGGCTTACCAATAGGTCTTCAGATTATAGGTAAAGCCTTTGATGAGGAGACGATTCTCAGGGTTGCACACCATTACGAGCAGCTTACCGACTGGCACAAAAGGAGGCCCGAGCTATGAACTACGAGGCAGTTATAGGCCTTGAGATACACGCCCAGCTCAGGACAAAGACAAAGATTTTCTGCGGCTGCTCCACTGAATTTGGTTCAGAGCCAAACAGCCAGACCTGTCCTGTCTGTATTGGTATGCCAGGGGTGCTTCCGGTGCTTAACAGAAGGGTGGTGGAGTTTGCCATAAAGACAGGCCTTGCCATGAACTGCAGGATTTCCCCCTACAGCCGTTTTGCAAGAAAGAACTACTTTTATCCTGACCTTCCAAAGGGCTATCAGATAAGCCAGTACGAGCTTCCCATCTGTGAGCAGGGCCATGTTGACATAGTGGTTGATGGAGTAAAAAGACGGGTGGGGATTACAAGAATACACATGGAGGAGGATGCAGGAAAAAACATCCATGAGCAGGACTGTAGCCTTGTTGACCTGAACCGCACCGGCGTGCCACTTCTTGAGATAGTCACCGAGCCTGACATCCGAAGCCCGAAGGAGGCAGCCACCTTTATGAGAAAACTGAGAACCATCCTCCGTTATCTTGAGGTCTGCGATGGCAACATGGAGCAGGGCTCTCTCCGTTGCGATGCCAATGTCTCGGTAAGACCAGAGGGCTCCACCGAGTTTGGCACAAAGACTGAGATTAAGAACATAAACTCCTTCAGGTTTGTAGAAAAGGCACTGGAGTATGAGATAAAAAGGCAGATAAAGGTGCTCTCTGAGGGCGGCACTGTGGTGCAGGAAACAAGGCTATGGGACTCTGAAAAGGGTGTTACCTTTTCAATGCGTTCAAAGGAGGAGGCTCACGACTACAGATACTTCCCCGAGCCTGACCTTGTGCCCCTTGTGGTTGAGAAGGAATGGATTGATGAGATAAGAAAGGCCATGCCCGAACTACCCGATGAAAAGTTCAAAAGATACACCGAGGAGCTTGAACTGCCCGAGTACGATGCAGAGCTTTTGACAGAAGAGCGTGCCATTGCAGAGTGGTTTGAGGAGGCTGTCAGGCTGGGGGCACAGCCAAAAGAGGTAAGTAACTGGATGATGACCGAGCTTTTGAGGCTCTTAAATGAGAATAACCAGGAAATCACCGAATGCAGGGTGACCCCTGAGCATCTGGTAAAGATAATAGGTCTTATAGAGGAGGGAAAGATAAGCAGAAACATAGGAAAGAAGGTATTTGCCGATGTGTTTGAAACAGGAAAGGACCCAGAGGAGATAGTAAAGGAAAAGGGGCTTGTGCAGATATCCGACACCTCTGAGCTTGAAAAAATGGTTGATGAGGTGCTCAGGGCTAACCCCAAGGAGGTGGAACGTTACCGTAACGGCGAGCAGAAGCTTCTTGGCTTTTTTGTGGGTCAGGTAATGAAGGCATCAAGGGGAAAGGCAAACCCAAAGGCAGTAAACGAGCTTTTAAGGAAGAAACTCTCCTCTTAAAGGCTGTAGCAGTATTTCATCCACCAGGTATGCCCCTCAGGACAGCGATGTTTCCACTCTTCATGACGCACACTTACACAGGGCTTTCCACACTGAGGACACAGGGCCCTGCATTTAGTTTCTGAACACTGTGCTTTGTCTTTTTTATTATCCCTGTCCTTTGCGCTCAATTACCCTTTTTGCCTCCTCAAGGTCAGATTTTTTAACAAATATCTTTACCTCACCTATCTTACCAACATTTACAGGGTAGGGAGTTACCCTTGATGAGCTGACAATGGTCTTTATTCCTCCGCTTTCAAGCAGGTCCTTTATCATCTCTGCCTCAAGGGGGTCAAAGACCACCTCAAGCTCAACCCATTCTTCATCGGTCATGTTTTATTATACGAAAAATACCAGAATGTTTTGACCTCTCGTCAGGGATGAATGGCTATATGGCATTTTTCGTAATCTTTGAGGGACTCCGTCCCTCAAACTTCCTAAAAAATTTTTCCTATCGGGGTTCCAAAGGGGCAGAGCCCCTTTGAGGAGCAAAGCTCCTCAAACACTTAATATAAAAATCTTTTCCCTATCGGGGTTTCAAAGGGGCGAAGCCCCTTTGTGTAAATGAAAAGGTGTAATAGAGAAGAAACTCTAAATAATCAGGGAAATATTGATACAATAATATCATGGTCAGGTTGATAGATGTTAGAACCTACTCGGGCCGACGGGCTGATGAGTACCCTCTTCAGATAAATGTTAATGGAAGATGGTTAGATGTGAAGGTCTTTGAACAACATATTGAGGAAGACCTTTTAAGCAGGTGCAGAAAGAGAGTATTTTATGTGGAGGACAGCGAGGGAAACAGCCACTGCATCTATTATGACATGGGGCTCAGGTTATGGTTTATAAAGGACTGAAGGAGAGGATTCTTAAAACCATTGCTGAGATTGAAGGGCCAAGAGATGGGATGCTTAGCTATGATGGACTTGTAAGGACTGCAGGGTATCTAAGACAAAGATTTTCAGAGCTTGGTTTTATTGTAAACAGTGATGACTTCCAGTTAAAGGGCAGACAATACTCAAACATCATTGCCACTGGCGAGCCCCTTGAAGACAATAAAAACTGGGTGCTGGTTGGTGCGCACTATGATGCTGTCCAGGGCAGTCCAGGTGCTGATGACAATGCCTCAGGAGTGGCTGTTATGCTTGAGGTGGCAAGACTGATAGGACCCAGAAAGGGTCTCATGTTTGTAGGCTTTACCCTTGAGGAACCGCAGGCAAAGGTTGTTGATTTCCTGATAGGTAGCAGGCATTTTGTAAAGGTTATGAAAAGAAAAGGGCATGGATTCAGTGCTGTATTTGTCCTTGAATCGGTGGGATTTAAAAGCACTGTGCCAGGAAGTCAGCTGCGTCCCCCTCTGGTAGAGGTGCCTGAGACAGGGGATTTTATTGGATTGGTGGGTAATAAAAAAGCCCAAACCCATATGGAGCTTTTTGAAGGGATTGCTAAAAGGTATGTGCCAGAGTTAAAGGTGATGAGCCATACAGTGAAATTAAAGGGTCATCTTCTGCCCGAAAGCCGTTTCAGTGACCATGCGCCTTTCTGGGATGAGGGCTTTCCAGCAGTTATGATTACTGATACAGCCATGTTTAGAAATCCCTATTATCACACCCCTGAGGACAGGCTTGAGTATCTTGATGGGGAGTTCATGGCAGAAATTACTACAGCCCTTGAGAAAACCCTGGAGGAGCTCCTTCAGTAGCCCTCTGCCTCAAGCTTTTCTGAAATCTCCCTGAGCAGCTTCAACGAGTCCTGGGCGGTCTCTTCATCCACCTTCTGTATTGCAAAGCCAGCATGGACAAGCACATAATCACCCTCTTTAGCCTCTTCAGGAAGTAGCATAAGGCTGACCTCCCTTCGGGCACCCATTACATCCACCAGGGCATTAAAGCCATTAATATTTATTATCTTTGATGGTATTGCAAGACACATAAACACCCCAGGACCTGAGTTTTTCTACTATTTTATCAATAAAGCTATCAAGTCTTTCTCTGATAGTAGGGCTTAGGCCATAGCCGATTTCAACCGATTCGGGCTGAATGCCTATCAGATATATCTCTTCGGGGAGGCTTCCAAGAAACATCCCTGCACCGAGCATATCAGGCAGGGCAATCTGATGAACTGAGAGCTTGGTCTGAAAATACTCTGCAACCTTATGTTTTTCTATCTCTCCGATGTAGCCTGGCTCTTTGCCAAAGTTTACAGCATCTATGAAAAGCAGTTTTGAGCTTCCTTCAAGATAGGGCAGGAGCTCTATTCCCTTGGTGCCTCCATCAATGAGTTCTACATTTTCAGGAAGGTCGTAACGACGGGCAAGTTCCTCTATCGTGAACACCCCCACACCATCGTCAGACATCAGTGTATTGCCAATTCCCACTACTTTTATTTTTTTCATAAGCTCCCGTTCTTCTGACTTTAGCATTCCGCTCCTATTTAAACCACAGAGGACACAGAGTTTTTTAAATCATAAATCATAAATCTGAAATCTTAAATTCCAAACCCCAATCTTCCAAACTCTCCATAACGCAACGAACGCTATCAACGCAATGAACTCAATCACCTCAGATTAACCACTACACCACTACACCAATAACCAACCTAAAATAAGGTGCAGGGAAAATACCTTCCCCTGCACCCCTGATAATGAGGTATGGTGACCAGATTGGTTTATTCCCATTCCTTGCCAGTAACAAACTTG
>CAZIIE010000010.1:24022-28001 GCA_964539375.1 uncultured Nitrospirota bacterium
ATGAGGTATGGTGACCAGATTGGTTTATTCCCATTCCTTGCCAGTAACAAACTTGTAGCCACCAAAAATGGAGCCCATGATACCGTTACGCTCTTTACTGTCCAGATACCAGCCTATGTAGATGTGAGCCATAACAAAGGCAAGAAGCACATACATGCCGAGATGGTGGTAGAGCCTTATGGTTTGCAGATGCATTATCCCTGTTAACCAGCCACCGAGTGCTGCTGAAGATGTGGTCTGAGCTGACAGGTTGTAAAGGGCAAAGCCTGAGATAATCTGCCATACATAGAGCAGGAAGATTAAAATGTAGACAAGCCCTGCAAAGGCAGTGTGACCAACTGCATAGGGTGGTTTCTTGCTAAGGAAGAGATAGAACTTTACTGTGTCAGCCAGATCTCTCCACTGCCGTGATGTATGGGGTATCAGGGCACCCCAGCGAGCATAACGGTTTCCAACAAAGGCCCAGTAGAATCTCAAAACCACACTGCAGACAAAGGTGTAGGCTGCCACAAAGTGGATATACCTTATCCATCCCATTATGTACTGCTTTGAGGAGATGGCATGGATAAAGGGATTTCCAATGTAAAAGCCTGTAACCGAGAGAACCACGATACAGAGGGCATTTATCCAGTGTGTCAGCCTTACAGGAAACTCCCAGGCATAGACCCTAATTCTCTCCTTACTCATGGAAGCCTCCTTTCATCAGACGATCTTGATCCTTACCACTTCCCTGCCTTCAGCATCGGTAACATGAACAGCACAGGCCATGCAGGGGTCAAAGGAGTGAACTGTTCTGAGTATCTCAACCGGTTTTTCAGGGTCTGCCACAGGTGTTCCTATCAATGATTCTTCATAGGGACCACGCTGCCCCTTGGCATCCCTTGGTGAGCCGTTCCAGGTGCTCGGAACCACACACTGGTAGTTTTCAATCTTTCCGTCTTTGATTCTTACCCAGTGGCCAAGGGCGCCACGGGGAGCCTCGTGAAAACCGTAGCCCTGTGCCTCCTTTGGCCAGGTGGATGGATCCCAGCGCTCCGAGTTGTGGATGCGGTAATCACCCTTTTTCATGTTAGCTGCAAGCTCACCAAGCCATACAGGAAGCATCTCTGCTGTAACCAGTGTCTCAACACCCCTTGCTGCGGTGCGGCCAAGGGTGGAAAAGAGCACCTCTGGTCCAACATTGAGTTTTTTAAGAACAAAGTTTACAACTTCCTGAACCCTCTTGTGGCCAGAGGCATAGGCAACAAGCATTCTTGCCAGTGGGCCAACCTCCATAGGTCTGTCTTCATAGCGCGGTGCCTTGAGCCAGGAGTATTTCCCATCGGTGTTAAGGAACTTATAGGGTGGTTTTGGACCTGTGTACTTGTAGTTTGTAACTCCATCCCAGGGGTGTCTTCCCTTGTCATCACCATCCGGGTATTCATACCAGGAGTGGGTTACATACTCGGTGATCTTTTTGTGGTCAACAGGATAAACCTTTGACAGGTCTTTGTTGAGGATTATGCCCCTTGGGAAGTAAAGGTTGTCGGTGTTGCTCTTGGTATCCTGCTCAAAGACACCATAGGCAAGGTAGTTGCCCACACCAGCACCATAATTTGCCCATTCCTTGTAAAAAGATGCCACAGCCAGCAGGTCAGGTATATAGACCTTTTCCACAAACTCATGGGCCTTCCTGGCAAGCCTCTGCATAAAGGCAATGCTACCAGCGTTAAGGGCATTTTCACTGTTGGGATCAATGGGAACCGCCATTCCACCAACCAGATAGGTCTGGGCATGGGGATTTTTGGCACCAAGCAGTGCCTGGATTTTGATGACATCCCTCTGCCAGTCTAAGGCCTCCAGATAATGGGCAACTGCCATCAGGTTAGCCTCTGGTGGAAGTTTGTAGGCACTGTGTCCCCAGTAGGCGTTTGTGAAGGGGCCTATCTGGCCTGACTCAACAAAGGATTTCAGTTTCTCCTTAACTGCTTTGAAGTAGGCAGTTGAGGAGTTGTGCCAGTCTGATATGGACTGCTGTAGGGCGGCAGTCTTTGCAGGGTCAGCCTTCAGTGCACTTACGATGTCAACCCAGTCAAGGGCATGGAGATGGTAAAAGTGAATCACATGGTCCTGAACATACTGAATACCTGTGATAAGGTTTCTGATGATTCTGGCGTTGTCTGGTATTACAATGTCTAAGGCGTTTTCGACCGCTCTCACCGAGGCGGTTGCATGAACAGTTGTTCAGACGCCTCATATCCTCTGGGCAAAGGCCCAGGCATCACGGGGGTCACGACCTTTAAGTATTATCTCAATGCCTCTGAACATGGTGCTTGCAGACCAGGCATCTACAACCTTACCACCCTCAACCTTTGCCTCAATCCTTAAATGTCCCTCAATTCTTGTTACCGGATCAATTGCTATCTTTGCCATAACACCTCCCGATGAAATTTGTTTTATTGGTTAATCCTTAATTGTCTATTGGTTACTCAGACTCCTTTTTGCCTCCAGAGACAATTCTGCCGATACCGTGAGCTACGATAGCTGCGCCGGTCACTGCAGCCAGACCTGCACCGACCTTGTCAGCAGTCTTTTCCACACCAAAGCCAGGTGGATGGGGAAGACGCCTGTAGAAGGGAGACATCCTGTCCCAGAAGGCTGGCTCAGCACAGCCAATACATCCATGTCCTGCACCAATGGGCCAGCTTGTGCCCTCATTGTACTTGATACGCGGGCAGTTTTTGAATGTCTCGGGACCCTTACAGCCCATCTCATAGAGACACCAGCCCTGACGATGTCCCTCATCTCCCCACTGACGGACAAACTGTCCGGCATCAAAGTGGGCACGACGCTCACAGTTGTCGTGAATCCTTTTGCCATAGGCAAAAAGAGGCCTTCCATGTTTGTCCAGTGAGGGAAGAGAGCCAAAGGTCAGAAAATGGACCACCGTTGCAGTGATGTTTTCCACATTTACAGGACAGCCAGGAAGGTTTACCACAGTGATGCCAGGCACTGCCTCAGCCACACCTACTGCGCCTGTTGGGTTGGGGGCTGCTGCTGGAATGCCGCCATAGGCAGCACAGGTGCCGACTGCTATGGTCGCAAGGGCGTTGCCACAGACCTCCTTTGCGATGTCAATAGCTGTCCTTCCACCAACACAGCAGTAAACACCACCTTCTTTTAAAGGGATTGAGCCCTCAACAACCGCAATGTACTGGCCCTTTAGATTTTTCACCACATCCTCAAGAGACTTTTCTGCCTGATGCCCTGCAGCTGCCATAATGGTTTCATGATACTCCACATTCAGGACATCAAGCACAATGTCCTTAACAGTAGGCGATGATGCCCTGAGGAATGCCTCTGAGTTACCAGCACAGTCCTGAAACTCAAGCCAGACAACGGTGGGCTTTTTCTTCTTCTCAAGCGCCTCAGCAATCTGCGGAGCAAAGCTTGCAGGAAGTGCAAGGGTGGCAGCCATCATGCTACAGAAGGTCAAAAAGTCTCTTCGCGAAATACCCTTACTGACTAACCCCTCATAAATTGTTCCCCCCTTTTGATGCGGAAGCATTGACTCTCCCATAGCCACCTCCTTTCTTTATTTAGCCTGCTCAACAGGCTTTAAATTGTTTACTCAGTAATTTTTTCAAAAATCTATTAACTCCTTAAGGAGCAAATTAAAAACACCAGCCTTTTCTTTTAAATCAATAAGTTGATACTTTTTAATTACTTCTATCACAATTTAAAAGGGATGTCAATAAAAAATTATATTTTTCCATAAATTTAACTTATAGCATTTTTTATGCCTGAAAAAATTCCTGATTTTTAGCATATTTTCTGTTTCCACTGTTTTATTTTGTAACAGGATAACGTTACCTTTGGTAACATTTGTCAATGCAATTTCTATGATTTATAATAAAAATTAAGGAACTGCCCCTTATGGACGATGAAAATAGTAGATTTTCGTTGGTTACTCAAAGGGGCTCCGCCCCTTTGGAACCCC
>CAZIIE010000011.1:0-27418 GCA_964539375.1 uncultured Nitrospirota bacterium
TTGCCAATGAGGGGAAAATTGAGGAGGCAAGAAAGCTCCATTATGAATTAGAACCCCTTAATGCTGCAATGTTCCTTGAGACCAATCCCATTCCAGTTAAGACAGCCCTTTCCATGATGGGTAAAATCAAGGAGGAATTTCGTCTCCCGCTCTGTGAGATGGCTCAGTCAAACAGGGAAAAGCTAAAGGAGACCCTCAGCTCTTACAACCTTATATGAAATGACCCGGTGTTTTGAACCCCTCTCTGAACAGGCACGAAGGGCACCTGAACTGCCCGGCGTTTATCTGTTCAAAGACAAAAGGGAAAGGGTCCTTTATATTGGTAAGGCCAAAAACCTCAGAAACAGGCTGAAAAGTTACTTCACCTCTACCCAGAACTTAGACCCGAGAAGGCTCTCCATGCTGAAAAAGGCACAGAGCCTTTCCTTTATAATCACCCATACCGAGCTTGAAGCCCTTGCCCTTGAGGCAAATCTGATAAAGCAGCACCGCCCCCGCTATAACATCCTCCTCAGGGATGACAAAAACTATCCCTATCTGAGGCTTTCTATAAAGGATGAGTGGCCCACAGTGGAGGTGGTAAGAAGAATCAAAAAGGATGGAGCCCTTTATTTTGGTCCCTTTATCCCAGCCTCTGCAGTCTGGGATACTCTGAGGTTCATCAGAAAGCACTTCCATATAAGACCCTGCAGTTATAATCTTGAACGGGTTGACCGTCCCTGTATCCAGTACCAGATGAGGCGTTGCCCTGCACCCTGTGCTGGAAGGATAACAAGGGATGAATACATGAGCAATGTCAGGGAGGTGGAGGCCTTTCTAAGAGGAAAAAAGGAAGAGCTAATCAAGGACCTTGAGCAGAGAATGCTTCAGCTTTCAGAGGAACTGCGCTTTGAAGAGGCTGCCAGGATCAGGGACCGTCTAACTGCCATCCGTCGTGCCTTTGACTCTCAAAAGGTTGTTGCACCTGAGCTTGGCAACATGGACATAATCGGCATACACCAGCATGAAGCCCACAGCATGGTAAATATCCTTACCATCCGTAACGGACTGCTCATCGGCAAAAAGGACTTCTTTCTCAAGAACACCACCTCATCAGAGCTTTCGGAACTGCTTTCCGAGGTGATTAAGTTCTATTACTCAAAGGATATGCTTTATCCTAAGAGAATAATCCTTTCAACCCAGCCCGAGGACAGAGGGACCCTTCAGGAATGGTTACGCCAGAGGGCAGGCCACAGGGTGAGTATCGCTGTTGCAAGAAAATCCATTGAGAAAAAGCTCCTTAAAATGGCTCAGAAAAACGCAGAAGAGACCCTGAAGGTTCAGCTTGAATCTCCCTACAGAAAGACCCTTGAGGAGCTAAAATTAAGGCTTTCCCTTAAAAGAACTCCCTACTCAATCGGTGCCTTTGATGTCTCCACCACCTTTGGCACCCATTCAGTGGGTGCCTTTGTCTGGTGGGAAGGAGGTGACTTCCAGAGGGAATATTACAGACATATCCATATAAAGACAGTGGAGGGCATTGACGACTATTCCATGATGGAGGAGACAATAAAAAGGGTGTTTAAAAGCCTTGAGGGGCTACCTGATCTGGTCATTATTGACGGTGGAAGGGCTCACCTTGAGGTTGCCCTCAGGGCAATGGATGAGCTATTGGATAAAGAGACAGAAATTGATATAATAGCAGTAGCAAAGTCACCTGACAGGGCTATACTCAGAGAGGGAGGGGAGATAATGCTTGATGACGGAGGGCCTGCATCACTTCTTCTCATAGCTATCAGGGACGAGGTCCACAGATTTGCCCTATCCTTTCACAGAAAGATAAGGGGGAGGGAGTTTCTTGAATCACCTCTTGAAAGGGTGAAGGGTATAGGGAAGAAGCGGAGACTTGCCCTGCTAAAGCATTTCGGTTCAATTGATGCCATAAGAAAGGCAACGGTTGAGGAGATCGCCTCTGTTAAGGGTATGAACAGAGCGGTTGCAGAAAGGCTAAAAAAGAGCCTCCAGACCCTTTAACATGAAGCTCAGACTTACATCAATCTTTTTCATCCTCTTTGTCTTAGTTGTAATAAGCATCATCATCACCATGAACATCTTCTTTCAGGAAAACTATCAGGCTGAAATGGCATCCCAGTTTAACCGCCAGCAGCTTATAATTGCCAGGACTGTTGGAGAATCCATTGAAAACACCCTGAAGCATATCCAGGAAGAGGCTGAAACCCTCTCAAAACTCCTCGCAAAGATAGGCCTTCACAGGGAAGGCCTTGGGCAGTTTATTGACCTTTCCTTTGAAGAGATAAAGACAGATGTAGGGGTGGAGCTTATACTCATAGACAGAAGTGGAAATCTGCTTTACAGTTCCGAGGGCTCAAAGGAAGGGCTTTCAAAGCTTACCGAACCCTTAAAAGACACAGCCTTACTGAAGCCCTTCATCTATGAAAGATACATCAACTATCCTAAGGCCATCACTGACCAGAGTGGTAACATCCTGGGATTCATGCTTCTAAAGGTAAACATTGATGAGCTTACCAAGAGGTTTCTAAAACCAATAAAGTCAGGGAAAAGGGGCTATGCCTGGATGATGGATACAAGGGGCACACTCGTATACCATCCTACCAGGCCTGAGATGATCGGAAGAAACATAAACGAGGCTGACAGGTCCTGCTTCAACTGTCACAGATCCTTCAAGACAGAGCACCAGATACTAAACACAAAAAATCTGGGCTATAGCACCTATATCACCCCCTATGGGGAGGACAAGCTGGTTGCCTTTTACAGGCTGAAGACCCCTGTGCCTGACTGGATAGTCTGTATATCCATACCCTACTCTGAGGTAATTGAAAGCATTAAAAAGAGCATGAGCTTTCACTCCATACTGGTTCTTTCCACCTTTATTGCCACAGTGATAATATCCCTTGTGGTTATTGCCATAAACAGAGAAAGGATAAAGGCAGAGGAGAAGGCAAAATACACTGAAAAGATCAAGGAACACGCCGAAGAGCTTGAGGAGCTTGTGGTTGAGAGAACCCTGGAACTGACCACTGAAAAGGAAAAGCTCCATGCCCTTATCAGCTCCATCAATGCTGCAATATGCATCTTTGATGAAAATAACCGCCTTATCTGGCACAACAGGGTGCTTGAAGAGTGGGTTCAGAAAGAAAGGCTTGAGGGGCTTGACCTGTCCTTTTTTTTCAGCAGCAGAGACCTCTACGGCCAGATTTGCAGTGCTGTGGTGGACAACCATCATATACAGGAGGTCTCGAGCCTTGACTTTGGCAGAAAGCGTGGTTACTTTCAGATATCTGCAACACCCCTTAAATCGCCAGAAGGACACTGCCATCTGCTTCTGCTCATACAGGACATCACCGAGCTTAAAAGGGCTGAAGAGCAGTTAAGGCAATCAGAAAAGCTTGCTGCCCTTGCAAGGCTTTCTGCAGGGGTTGCCCATGAGATTGGTAATCCCCTGACATCTATCTCATCCTATGTCCAGATCCTTAAGGAGATGGAGCATGATGATTTCACCAAAGATGCCCTTGAGATTATCTCAAAACATATAACACGGATTGCCAACATTGTCAGGCAGATGTCAAGCTTCTCAAAGACAAAGCCCGAGGGGATGGGCAATTACAGGATAGGGGAGCTGATTAACTCAACGGTTGAGCTCGTCAGGTTTGACAAAAGGGCAAAAAACATCAAAATAAATGTTGATGTACCTGAAAGTCTCCCAGAGGTTTATGCTGAAGGAAACCAGCTGATGCAGGTCTTTATGAACCTTATACTTAACGCTGCTGATGCCATGAGCGATGGTGGAAGCCTTGAAATAAGGGCATGGACTGAAAACCATTATGTCTGCATTGCCTTCAAAGACACTGGCCCTGGCATACCAGAAGAGATAAGGGACAGGATATTTGAACCCTTTTTCACCACCAAGGAACGGGGCACAGGGCTTGGTCTTTCGGTCAGCTATGGTATTGTGCAGGGCTTTGGTGGTAGAATAGATGTTGATAGCAGACCTCAGGAGGGCGCAACATTTATTGTAAGGTTACCCTGTCATGAAAAACAATGAAAAACCATCCATTCTTGTAGTAGACGACGAAGAGGATATATGCAGGGCGCTGCAGTTTCTGCTTTCAAGAGAGGGCTACAGGGTGGAGACCTCCCTGAGTGGCGCAGAGGCCCTGAAAAGGTTAGAAAAGGAGCACTTTGACCTCATACTATCTGACCTGAAAATGGAGGGAATGGATGGTCTTGAGCTTCTCAGGGAATCAAGAGCCCTTGCCCCTTCAACCCCCTTCATCATAATGACCGCCTATGCCTCGGTGGAAAATGCGGTTGAGGCAATGAAGTCCGGTGCCTCTGACTACATTGTCAAGCCCTTTGTTAACGAGGATGTAAAGTTGAGGGTTAGAAGACTCCTTGAACACCAGAGGTTGAAGCTGGAAAACGAAGCCCTCAAAAGACAGCTAAGCCAGAGGCTTGACACCCTTGACTTCGTAGGCATATCAGCTCAGGTTCAGTCACTCTTTGCAACCCTTGAAAGGATTATACCCACCAGGAGCAATGTAATGATACTTGGAGAAAGCGGCACGGGAAAGGGGCTTATTGCCGAGATTATCCACAAAAACAGCCCCCGCAGGGACAAACCCTTCATGTCCATAAACTGCTCAGCCATACCTGAAAACCTCCTTGAATCGGAGCTTTTTGGTTACAAAAAGGGTGCCTTCACAGGTGCAAACACTGACAAGCCTGGCCTTCTCACCCTTGCAAATGGTGGCACTTTATTTCTTGATGAGATAGGCGACATGCCCACTCAACTTCAGACAAAACTGCTTAAGTGCCTTGAAACCGGTGAGGTGTTTCCCCTTGGCGGCACCCATGCCCACAGTGTTGATATAAGGGTCATTACTGCCACAAATAAAAACCCTGAAGAGTTGATAAAGGAGGGTCTTTTCAGGGAGGACCTCTACTACAGGCTGAATGTTATAGAACTGAGGCTTCCTCCCCTTAGAGAGAGAAAGGAGGACATCCCCCTGCTTGCCAACCACTTTGTAAAAAGGTTCTGCCTTGAAAACAATAGACCCCCTCTAAGCATATCCGATGAGGCCCTTGAACAGCTTAAGAGGTATCACTGGCCTGGTAATATAAGGGAGCTCAGGAATGTGCTTGAAAGGGCGGTTATACTTTCTACGGCAGAGTGCATAACCCCTGAAGACCTGCCAGAGAAGATACGGAACTCCCAACTTTCCAGCTCAATGACACTGAAGGACAGGCTTAGCCATTATGAGCGCAAAATCATCCTTGAATGCCTCAGAAACCATGGTGGCAACAAGGAGGAAGCTGCCAGAGAGCTTGGAATAGACCTTGCCACCCTGTACAGAAAGATGAAGAGGCTAAACATACAGTGAAGCACAGGGGGCACAGCCGAACACAAAGGGGCGAAGCCCCTTTGAAACCCCGATAAGGTATAAAATTTCCATATTAGGGAGTTTGAGGGACGGAGTCCCTCAAAGATGGGCCTCTGCCCCTTTGGATCCCCATCTTTTCAAAGGCCGAAGGCTAAAGGCTATAGGCCACAGGCTAATGAATCCTAAATCCTAAATCCTAAATCCTAAATCCCAAATCTCAAATCCTAAATCATAAATCTTAAATCTTAAATCCCTTTATCTGGGGAGTTTGAGGGGCGAAGCCGATCACAAAGGGGCGAAGCCCCTTTGGATCCCCAATAAGGAATTAAAATTTTCATATCTGGGGAGTTTGAGGGGCGAAGCCCCTCAAAGATGCTTCGCCCCTTTGCATCCCCCAATTCTGAGCATACTATCTCATTGCAAGCCCTTCATGGCAGGCAACACAGTTAGAGGAAGAAAAGGCCATCTCACCGTTATGGCAGGCCCCACAGTATTTGCCCTTCTGTATGGACTCCATGCTTATCTGTCCCCTGGAGTAGCTAAAACCAAAAAGCCCCGTATGACAGTCCCTGCACTGAAAGCCACTGTGTCGCTGGTGGCTGAATCGCACCCTGTAGTCTCCATCACCAAGGAGCAGGGGCTTTTTCGGTCTGAAATACTCCATTTCTCCACCTACCTTGGCATAGGCCTTAACTCTTTTAAGCCCCTTTACACCTGTATGGCATCGAGCACACTGGCTGTCAGAGGAAAAGGCCATCTCACCGTTATGGCAGGCTCCGCAGTATTTACCTTTGTAAAGGGCCTCCATATTAAAGTCGCCTTCCTTCTGCACTGACAGGGCCTCTGTCTTAAACAGCCCTGGATGACAGATATCACAGCCAAGAGATGCTCCCTGCACATGAGCAACATGGCTGAACCTAACCGAGCTTACCGGTTGGGTGTAAAAGATATCCCCTGGCATTATGCTATCCTCAGCAAGGGCCTTTAGAGAAAAAACCATCAGGTTAATCAGCAATATGAAGAGTATTAATCCATTCTTCCTCATCCTATCACCCCCTTTAGAGCCTTAACATAAAAGACATTGGGCTTTGTGCCAACCTCAGGTCTTAAGACCCAGACAGGCAACTGTATTTGATGGACAATCCTGAAAACTTTGCTACCAGGGTCAGAAAGGTCACCAAAAATCCTGACCCCTGCAGGACAGGCCGCTGCACAGGCTGTGAGCCTTTCTCCCTTTGAAAGCCTTGTGTCAAAACAGAAGTTGCACTTATCTATGGCATGTTTTTCCTCGTTAAAGTATCGGGCATTGTAGGGGCAGGCCTCAACACAGGTCTTACAGCCTATACACTTTGAGTAGTTCATCATAACTATGCCTGTCCTTCGGTCCTTATAGGTTGCCTTTACAGGGCATGCCCTCACACAGGGTGGGTTATTGCACTGCATGCAGACAAGGGGTATAAACTCCCTCTTCTGTCCCACCGCATCGGGCACATATCTTTCCAGTATCGTTGTCCTGTATCCATAATCAGGCACATGGTTTGTTTCTGCGCAGGCCTCCTTGCACCTCTCACAGTCAATGCATCGGTCCTGCTGAATTACCATGCTGTAATGGGGCTTGTAGGGATATTTCTCCAGATACTCCTCCTCTGAAGCAAAAACCCTGTCAAACTGGGACACCACTGAAAGCAGGCTTCCACCGGCAAAAACACCTGTGATTGCAAGCCCTAACTTCAGAAACTCCCTTCTTTCAATCTCCTTTATCATGACCATCACCTCCTGTTAATGGGCATTGAATTTGTGTCCCTTGAAGACCTTCTCACCGATAAGAAAACCAGTTGCCACTATGCCAAGTCCACCTATGCAAAGGGCAATCTCATGAAAGGTTGGCCTGTAGGTTAAAAGCCCGCTATACTCCCTTACGCCAAGCTCATGAAGCACAGGCACCACCTGACCAATCACCACAAGGTCATATCTCATAAAGAATATGCCTGTTATCATAAGGGCAGAGGCAATAAACAGGGCATCCATGCTCTTAAACCTGCTCTTAAGAAGCACCACAAAGGGTATTACCATTCCTATGAGCACCTCAAAGAGATAGAAGTTCACAGCATAGGGGCCTTTCAGCATGGTGAGGATTGCCATCCTCTTTTCCTCACCACCAACAAGGCCAGTTAGCACCTTCCAGGTTGTAAAGAAAAGGAGCACCGAAATCATAAGGGCAGAGAGCTTGCCTATGGACTGCATTGCACTTTCCATGGGTCTGTCAATGGGTTCATTGTTTATTTTGTATCCCAGATAGGTAAAAAACAGTATGGCAGCACAGCCTGACATGATAGCCGAGGCGATGAAGTAAATGGGCATGTAGGGACCAAACCAGTACTGTCTTGCATGAAGCATCCCGAAGATGGCACCGAGGTTACTGTGGGCAGAGATACCTGAGATAAGTCCTGCCAGCCCTGCATACATGGCAAACCTGTGCATGCCAAGGAGCAGAAACACAAACTCAAGGCTCATAAAGAACATATAGGCTCCATAGAGGGTTCCCATCCACCAGATATTGGAGGTCAGGTTTGGGGATATTATGTTGTAAATGGCCATCCTGAAGGGGTTTTCAATGTCAAAGAAGATCACTGAAAAACCAGCAAAGATGGTTACCACCGACAGAAAAACCGCCCTTGTAGCAATGGGCATGAACTGCTTTACCCCGAAGACATGACCTATTGAGGAAACTATGCACAGCCCTGTGGATGTAACAACAAAGAAGACATAGGTTGCTATTAGTATTCCCCAGGGTATCTCCCTGCTTATACCATAGACCTCGCGGTAGCCTCTGTGCAGGGCAGATACCCCGAACATTGCAGCAAGGTAAACCACCACAAGCCCAACTCCTAAAAGCACATAATAGGAGCGAGTTCCTGAAAGGAGCTCTCCAAGGCTGTGCTGAAGCTGAACAAACACGCCCCTGTCTATTGACTTTACTGCACTGAAAAGATGGTTAGCCCTTATCCTTCTAATTCCGTTAGCCATATCTACCCTCCAGTCTTTCAATCAGGGTTTTAGCTGGTTACTTTTTGGAGCTCTCCAGAGCCTCGGCTGTGGTAGCTTCCCTTGCCCTTAGGGTGTCTATCACCGTGCCAACAAGCCAGCCCGCCACACCGGTTCCAACCACAAACACAAAGGCAGCACCAAGAACACCTGCAACCATTGACAGGGCAACAAGCACCCTTGCAATCAGCATTGACTGAACAGGACTTCCAAAGATAAGCCCGGCTATCTTAAGACCCACAATTCCACCAATCAGTGAACCTGGTAAAAGCCCTACAAGGGCAAATAGTATCAGCCCTGCACCTGTGCCAATGTAGAGTCCCCTATTTGCCATGCTCTGTTTCATCTTGCACCTCCTTGTTTAGGGTTGTCCCTGAAAATCAGGGAAGTATTATCTCCTTACTCACCTCTTTGTAGGGTGAGCTGTCCCTTATCAGGATGTCACCATACCTGCTCTGAAACAACAGGAGCTCCTCAAGGGTCCCAATCTCTACCACCCATCGCTGCTCCTTCTGCCTCCTTTCACATACCACCCTGCCCTGTTCCTCCCTGTGGTTAACACCACCTCTTAGCCAGTTATCAAACCATATCTTTCCCTTTGCTTCCTCAAGGCTCTCTACATTTCTGTAATCAAGGGGCGTTAGCGATTCCCTTACCGCCTCCTCACAGGGTCTTTCATCCGAACCGATTGACTCAATCCTCCTTGAAACGATAAATTTCATAGGAACCTCCTTTTTAATGGGCCTTTTTTATCGCAACTGCCCTTTGCCTCTTAATCAGTCCATCTATCAAAAGACCAACAAGCCAGCCAATGGTGGTGCCAGCTATCACAAAAATAAGGGCTGTAACAAAGACACCTGTGAAGAGAAAGACCGCCAGCAAAAGCCTTGAGACAAGGGTTGGCTCCACTGGTATACCGAACAGAGCACCTATCACCTTAAGCCCGATAAGTCCACTAATCAGGGTGCCAGGCATAAGTCCAAAAAGAACAAAGAGTGCCAGTGAGACCCCTGCACCAACATAACTAAGTCTGTTACTCCAGGATTTCATCCTTTCACCCCCTTTTCTTTTAGAGCCTTTTCAACTGGCTCTTAATTTCTTAGCTTCACTTTTTTAAAGGCATAAAGGATGCCAGTTAGTAACTATTTGATTTTGAAGGGTTTTGTCCTGGTCTTTCCTTGCAGAAGGGCAAATCGCTTTGCAAAATTGCAAAGATTTAATTTGACTAAAAGTCCATGGAACTTTTATAATTATTTTTCAAAAAAATCCTAAAGGAGTTCTTATGGGCAGCTATACCACATACAGACCTCATAGGAGAAAAAGGAAACGCACCCACGGCTTCCTTGTCAGGATGAGGACAAGGGGTGGCAGAAGGGTGATTAAGAGGAGAAGGGCAAAGGGAAGAAAGCGATTAGCAGTCTGAGGCGCTGGCAGGATTTCAAGACTGTCCTTGAAGAGGGCAGGAAGTTAGCTGGCAGCTACTTTATACTCTATGCAAGGAAAAACTCTCTTTCCTCTCTAAGGACAGGCATACTGGTGGGCAGACGCTTTGCCAGTGCAGTTAGAAGAAACCGTGCAAAAAGGGTTATTCGTGAGGCTTTCCGTATCACAGCCAAATCAATGGACATTGAAAAGAAGGGCTTTGACCTCGTTTTTATCCCGAAAAGGGTAATCCTGAAGGCAAAGACAGAGGACTTAATTCCAGAGATGAGAATCCTGTTAAAGAAGGCATTGGCATGAAGGCTATACTGGTCTTTATTATAAAGGTTTACCAGATAACTATATCCCCTCTCCTGCCAAACAGTTGCAGGTTCACACCAACCTGTTCTGAATACTCAATAGAGGCGATAAACCGTTATGGTGCCCTTAAAGGCACGGTTATGGCCATAAAGAGGATACTGAGGTGTAATCCCTTTAATCCAGGTGGATACGATCCAGTGAGGTAGAATGATGGAAGACCAGTTCATGAGTAAAAGGGCATTGATTGCCATTGTTCTTGCAGTGGTGGTGCTCATGATATACCAGTACTTTCTTGCCCCACCTCCACCGCCTCCTGTTCAGCAGGCTAAAAAAGGCACTGTCAGGGAGACAAAAAAAGAGGTCAGAGAGGAAAAAACAAAGCAACAACCCACCACTCAACCTGATGTTACCATCACCCAGAGCGGAGCAGAGGAAAAGATTATCAAGATTGACACACCCCTTTATGAAGCTCTACTTTCAACTAAAGGGGTTACCTTTAAAGGCTGGAAGCTGAAGACCTATCTTGATGAAAATGGCAAAAGAGTAAACCTCATCAGGGAAAATGTAAGGATTCCTGCCCTTTCAATGGGAAAAGACGACAGCTTCAACCTGAAGGACCTTGTATTTCAGACCGACTTCAGCCAGGAACATATCACCCTCGGTGACAGGGACAGGGTAACCCTCAATTTCTACTTTAAGGACAGCTCCTCTGGAGTTACCATAAAACGCTCCCTCACCTTTTACGGCAATGACTACAGGGTTGATGTAAAGGATGTTGTCAAAGGATTTCCCTATTACTGGGTAAGTCTTGGTATTAACTCTGGTGTCTCTGGCACAGGTGGTTACAGGGGGCATGTTGGGCCTGTTGTTTTAAAGGATGTGGACAGAAAGGAATACAAGCCTAATAAAATAAAGGCCCCGATTTACATCAAAAAGGACCTCCGCTGGCTTGCCATGGAGGACAAATACTTCTTCTCATCAATCGTCCCACCTGAAAAAGGCGAGGCCAAGATATGGAAATCGGACACCGGAGACCTGTTACTTGCCGTAAGTCTGCCTGAAGGGCAAAACAGCTATATATTCTACACAGGCCCAAAGGAACATGACAGACTTAAGAAGGTTGGCGTGGGCCTTGAGCACATAGTGGATTTTGGCTTTTTCTCCATCCTTGCAAGGCCCCTTTTCTGGTTTCTCAAGCTCCTCTACAGGCTGACCCATAACTATGGATGGGCAATCATAATACTGACCATAATCACAAGGCTTCCCTTCATACCCATAATCAACAGGGGGCAGAAGTCAATGAAGAAACTCCAGAAGCTCCAGCCTATGATGAACGAGATAAGGCAGAAGTACAAGAAAGACCCCCAGAGGATGCAGAAGGAGATGATGGAGCTTTACAAAAAGCACAAGGTAAACCCCATGAGCGGCTGTCTCCCCATGCTTGTGCAGATACCTGTGTTTTTTGCCCTTTATAAGGTTTTACTGGTAGCCATTGAGTTAAGGGGTGCACCCTTTATGCTATGGATAAAGGACCTTTCAGATAAAGACCCCTACTACATACTGCCCATAATAATGGGTATAACCATGTTTGTTCAGCAGAAGATGACACCTGCTGCAACAGACACCCAGCAACAGAAGATAATGCAATACATGCCTGTTATCTTCACCCTTCTGTTTCTTAACTTTCCTTCAGGTCTGGTTCTTTACTGGCTTGTCAGCAACCTCCTTGGCATTGCCCAGCAATATTATGTGAACAAAAAGACAACCTGATAGAAGGCTAATAGATAAACAGCTCTGGTTTACGGTATTCATGGCACTTAGAGCAAAGCCTTTTTGCGTTCTCCTCACCCACCTTCCAGGTATGGGCACGGTGGCAGTATATACAATCAACCCCTGCCTTATTGATATGAACCCTGTGCTGGCCCACCTGAACCTCGTTCATGTGGCATCTTCCAAGACAGTCTGAGCCCTTCATCTTTAGCCTGTCATGGGGACGATGACAGTCAAAGCACCTTATCCCTGCCATGGTCTCTGACATCTTCAGCCCCTTATGGCATCTGAAGCACCTGCTCTGGGAGACAAACTTTGGTGAGCTGTCACCAAAGAGATGGCAGTTCAGGCAGTTCAGCCCTGCCATTGCCATACCGTGGACAAGCCTGTTGGGATGACATCTCTGGCATAGCCTTGTATCGGGTTGAAAGTTATGGCTACCAAAGACATGGCAGCTCTCACAGCTAATCTCATTCATAAATACATGACGGGCATGGCCGAAGGACTTTCTCAGTGTAACCGAGCCCTGAGATACCTCCTCGGTATGGCATTTAAGACAGGCCTTCCAGGGATTTTTGCGGCCATGGGAAGGCTCTTTGGTGCTACGGCCTTTTATAACAAAACCGAGCAGCAGCCTGTTACCTTCTATCATGGAAAGCTCATGACATCGCTGACAGACCACACCACTGTGTTTACTTAATCGCCAGCTCTTGATACCCTCTTCGCTCATATGACAGATGGTGCAGAACTGGGGATTCACCCTGGTGTATTCATAATACCTGTAGCCAAGATAGAACAGAAGAAGGGCTATAAAGAATAAAAGTATGAGTGTAACTTCCCGTTTGTGCAATCAGCCCCCCTTTAATATGGCATCTATGTCCATTATACATCATCTGATAGCATACAACAACAACTCTCTGACAACCGTCCTATCTGTTTAGCATCCTGAAAAACCTGTAGTAGATAGCTGAAAAGGCAAGCCCAAGAAGGGAGGAAAAAAGGACAACCACAATGAGGGTAAAAAAGAGCATAAGATAGACAAGGGGGCTTTCAGGGCTTAGTTTTAAAGAAAAAAGAACAGAAAGGTCGTTAACAACTGCATCCTTCCAGCTTCCACCCAGGGAGTCAGCAAAGAGAAAATCCATCAGGAAAAACACAGTCACACCAAGTATCGCACCTGCGATCAAACCCACCTTAAGAAAAGCCCTTAACTCTCTGTCCATAGGGCCTGCTACTGGTCTACTTGTTCATCATCTCAAGGAACTCTTTGTTTGACTTTGTGCCCTTGAGTTTGTCAAGCAGAAACTCCATGCTCTCCACAGTGCCAAGGGGAGTGAGCACCTTTCTCAGTATCCACATCTTGTTCAGAACAGCAGGTTTTACCAGGAGTTCCTCCTTTCTCGTTCCTGAGGCATTTATGTTTATACTCGGGAAGATCCTCTTTTCAACCAGCTTTCTGTCAAGATGGAGCTCCATGTTTCCAGTGCCCTTGAACTCTTCAAAGATAACATCGTCCATTCTGCTTCCTGTATCAATAAGTGCTGTTGCAATGATGGTCAGGCTCCCTCCATCCTCTATGTTTCTTGCAGTTCCAAAAAACCTCTTTGGTTTCTGCAGTGCATTTGCATCAAGACCACCAGAGAGAACCTTTCCGCTTGTAGGAATTATTGAGTTGTAGGCACGGGCAAGACGGGTGATGCTGTCAAGCAGTATAACCACATCCTTTTTTATCTCCACAAGCCTCTTTGCCCTTTCAATGACCATCTCCGAAACCTGGGTATGTCGCTGGGGTGGCTCATCAAAGGTTGAGCTAATAATCTCAGCAGCCTCAACCTGTCTCTTCCAGTCAGTAACCTCCTCTGGTCTTTCGTCAATGAGCAGTATTATTAGATGTATCTCGGGGTGGTTCTTGTTTATTGCCTTGGCAATTGACTGAAGAAGCATGGTCTTTCCAGTCCTTGGTGCAGCCACAATAAGACCCCTCTGCCCCTTACCGATAGGGGTGATAAGGTCCATCACCCTTGTGGAAAAATCGTTCTTGTTATATTCAAGCTTTATCTTTTCTGTTGGATAATAGGGTATCAGGTTGTCAAAAAGTGGTCTGTGGATGTTCTTTTCAGGTGGTTCATTGTTGACCGATTCAACCTTTAAAAGGGCGAAGTATCGCTCGTTGTCCTTTGGTGGCCTTATCTGACCTGAAACAAGGTCTCCTGTGCGAAGGTTAAACTTCCTGATCTGTGAAGGTGATACATATATGTCATCTGGGCTTGGCAGATAACTGTAATCAGGTGACCTGAGGAATCCAAAGCCATCAGGAAGTATCTCAAGCACACCCTCTGCAACGATGCTACCACTTTTTTCTGCCTGGGCATTCAGGATTGCATAGATGAGATCCTGTTTCCTCATACCTGAAACGCCTTCAACATTAAGTGTCTCGGCTACCTCTGTAAGCTCCTCAATGGTCTTTTCCTTAAGAACAGAAATTGAGATGTTGGTCATATCCAGACTCCTTATTTTTTAGAGTTTTTAATTTATAGGTAGGCAAAAGCATAATTTTAAAAATACGATGTTACTGTCAGAATTGCTCTGTCCTTTGATTCTCCTTCTGTTAATGGGTTTTGAGCACTTAGCAGAACAAAAACGATGTTTTCATCTGTCTAAAAAGAATGTTCCCGAAGATTTAAATTTATAGGGTATGTTTCCTTAAAACCTCGAGAGGATTTGGTTCGTTAAATATAAGATACACGAAACAGATAAATTTGTCAATAAGAAAATGTGCTTTCAGGCTCTGGCTTTTTTTCTCTAAAGGTTTTATTATTAATATATGGAGGAAAAAAAGCACAGGCTCTTAACACTGGATGAGCTCACGGAAAAGATAGCTGCCTACAACCCTGACACCGATACCACACTGCTCAGGAAGGCCTATTACTTTTCCCATGAAGCACACTGCAGCCAGAAGCGCATAGAGGGCACCCCTTACATAGACCATCCTCTGTCGGTTGCCTCTATTCTGAGTGACATGAAGATGGATACAACCACTATCATTGCAGGTCTTCTGCACGATACGGTTGAAGACACCGAGACCAACCTAACCGATATTGAGGAGCTGTTTGGCAAGGAGGTAGCCTTTCTGGTTGGTGCACTTACAAAGCTATCCAAAATGCAGTTTCGCACAAAGGAGGAAGCACAGGCTGAGAACTTCCGCAAGATGTTCCTTGCAATGGCTGAGGACATCAGAGTGATACTGATTAAATTTGCTGACCGTCTTCACAACATGAGAACCCTTCAGTACCTGCCAAAGCCCAAGCAGAGAAGGATTGCCAAGGAAACTCTGGAAATCTACGCCCCCCTTGCTAACAGACTCGGTATCGGCTGGATGAGGGTTGAGTTTGAAGACCTGAGTTTTAAATACCTTTACCCAGATGTTTACAAATCGCTTCTTAAAAAGGTTGCAAAAAGGCGGGAGCAGCAGCAGGGTTACATAGATGAGGTAGCAGAACTGGTCAGGGAAAAGCTCAAAGAGCATGGCATACCTGGCAATGTATCAGGAAGGGTTAAGCATCTTTACGGTATATACAAAAAGATGCAGATTCAGAAGATACCCTTTGAGCAGGTCTATGATGTGCTTGGCCTGAGGATTATTACCGACACCAATTTTCATTGCTATGAGATACTGGGGCTAATCCACTCCCTCTGGAAGCCCATACCTGGCAGGTTCAAGGACTACATCGCACTGCCAAAGTCAAATATGTACCAGTCCCTTCACACCTCGGTGATAGGCCCGAAGGGTGAAAGGGTTGAGTTTCAGATAAGGACAGAGGAGATGCACCGAATTGCCGAAGAGGGTATTGCAGCACACTGGATGTACAAGGAGAACGGAAAGGTTGACACAAAGGATGCCCGTTACATCAAGTGGCTCAGAGAGCTTATACACTCCCAGAAGGACCTGAAGGATGCAAGGGAGTTTCTTGAGGCGGTAAAGGGTGAGGTGGTTCCAGAGGTTGTCTATGTTTTCACCCCGAGGGGTGAGATAAAAGAACTCCCTGCTGGTTCCACGCCTGTTGACTTTGCCTATAGCATACATACCGAGGTAGGTCACAGATGTATCGGTGCAAAGGTAAATGGAAGGATTGTGCCCCTCAGATACCAGCTCCAGAGCGGTGATACCATAGAGATAATCACATCACCATCCCATGGACCAAGTCGTGACTGGCTCAAGTTTGTGGTAACCCAGAGAGCAAAATCAAGGATAAAACAGTGGATAAAAACAGAGGAGCGAAAGCAGAGCCTTGAACTGGGCCACAGGATACTGGAAAGCGAGCTTCGCAAAAGGGGGCTAAGTCCCACCCTTATGAAATCAGAGCAGATGGAGGAGGTTGCTGCCTCCTTCAGCATGAAGTCTGTAGATGACCTTCTTGTTTCCATCGGCTATGGTAAGGTATCGGAAAAGCAGGTGGTGAACAAGCTTATCCCTGATAAGAAGGAAGAGGAAGAACCACCTATCAAAAAGACCTCAAGGGGAGCAAGGAAGGCAAAGGGGATAAAGATAATCGGAATAGATGACATTCTCTACCACAGGGCAAAGTGCTGCTACCCTGTGCCTGGCGACCAGCTGATTGGTTTTGTAACCCGTGGAAAGGGTGTAACCATTCACAGAAAGGACTGCCCCAACCTTGAGAGGATTGCAGTGGATGATGCACGACTTGTAGATGTGGAATGGGTATCAGACAACGGTGCCCTCACCCATGCAAGACTCTATGTGGAAACGGTTGACCGCCCTGGCATCCTTGCAAACCTCAGTGCCCTTATGTCATCAATGAATGTAAACATAAGCCACCTGGAGGCAAAAACCACCCAGGACAGAAGGGCCCATCTGACCTTCATAATAGAGGTAAAGGACAGACAACAGCTTGCAAGCCTTGCCCAGAAGATAGCCTCCACCGATGGTGTGCTTGGCGTAAGGAGATAAAGGACAGACGGCAGAAGCAGAGTTCACCTTGCCTAACCGTAAATATTCATACTAAGGTAACGGTCTCCCCTGTCAGGGAATATAACCACAACCCTCTTTCCTCTACCAAGCCTTCTTGCCACCTTCAGGGCAGCCCACAGGGCAGCACCTGATGAGACACCAACCAGGAGCCCCTCCTTCAGGGCAAGCTCTCTGCTCATGGCTGAGGCATCCTCATCCTTCACAGCTATAACCTCATCGTAGACCTCTTTGTTAAGCACACCTGGGAAAAAGCCTGCCCCAATACCTGGTATCTTATGAGGCCCTGGCTCACCGCCTGAAAGCACAGCTGAAGCCGCAGGCTCCACAGCCACCACAAGACAGTCCTTTCTTTTTGACTTGAACACCTCTCCTGTACCAGTAATGGTTCCTCCTGTTCCAACCCCGGCAACAAAGGCATCTGGCACACCACCAAGGGTATCAATTATCTCCGGTGCTGTGGTTTTACGGTGAACCTCAGGGTTTGCAGGGTTTTCAAATTGCTGGGGCATAAAGTAATCAGGATTTTCAAGGCAGAGCCTCTCTGCCTCCTCCACTGCCCCCATCATCCCCTTTGAGCCCTCAGTAAGTATAAGCTCAGCACCGTAGGCACTGAGTAGCTGTCTCCGCTCCACGGTCATGGTCTCGGGCATGGTCAATATCAGCCTGTAGCCCTTAACTGCTGAAACCATGGCAAGCCCAATCCCGGTGTTTCCACTTGTTGGCTCTACAATGGTGCCCCCAGGCCTTAACCTGCCCTTTTTTTCAGCATCCTCTATCATGTTGAGGGCTATCCTGTCCTTTACTGAACCTCCAGGATTAAACCCCTCAAGCTTTGCATAGACCTCTGCGTCATCATCGCCTACAAGGTGGTTGATCCTGACCATTGGGGTTTTTCCGATCAGGCTTAATACATCACTGTGAAGCATGTCTAACCTCCCCTGATGTTTTTTCAAGAAAAAAGCTGTGCTGATAGATTATAGCATAATGGTCAAAGGGGTCTGGAATTTTGATATAATTAGGTTAGGATGCCCCATAAAAGAACCATCATGATTGTGGTGTTTATTCTGCTTCTACCCCTTTTAGCAGTGAATGCAATCGGCGGGGATGTCCCCTACTTTACAGACCAGGACCTCCTTAAATACAGTAAGGGTAATCCTTCAGGAGCATCCAGGCAAAGTGATAGCAGCTTTCAATCGGTTAATCCGCCTTCAGGGAAAGCCCAGAGGGTTTACCGTGTAAAGTACACACCCTTTGAGGGGCTGACCAGGAGGATTATAGTCAAGGCCACCTTTAACGACACTGTTCAGTCCCTGGCTGCTATTGACACAGGTGCTGACAGCGTTGTTATCTCCCGCAGGCTTGCTGAAAGGATGGGCATTATGGAAAATAACGAAGGCAAGTTTCTCTGGCAGGCCTCTGGTATCGGAGGAACCACCCTGGCCTTTATAACCATACTTGACTCGGTAAGCATTGGAGGTGCAAGGGTGGAGTTTCTGCCTGTTCTTATCACCAATAACCTTTCCGACCAGTTTGACGGCCTGATAGGCATGGACTTTCTTTCAAACTTCTCCTTCTATATTGACTCCCGCTCCCACTACCTTGTGCTTGAGGAAAAGGGGGAAAACAAAGGGTTACCTGCTGGCAGGGACAGAAACTGGTGGCTCTCAAACTTTAAGAGGTTTAAACACTACAGGGAGTTCTGGTTAAGGCTTGTAAAGGAATACAGTAGCAGAAAGCAACTGAGCCCCAGGGACAGGGAGATACTCCAGAAGCTGAGAAATCAGTACAGAGAGGCTGAAAGGCTCTTTTACAGGCTGAACAACTATGCCATTGAAAACAATGTGCCTCTTAGCTGGAGGGTTTACTGAGAGGCGCGCCTTTATGAAGAAAACACCTCACCAATTGCCCTCTTCAGGTCCTGCATCCTGAAGGGTTTTTTTAGCACAAAGGCCCCTTCCCTACTGGTATCACTTAGCACCTCGGCTGAAGCATAGCCTGTGCAGATAATAGCCCTCAAAGAGGGATTTTGCTTTTTCATCATTCTGAAAGCCTCAGTGCCTGAAAGCCCTGGCATGACCTTGTCAAGCAAAACTAAGTCAAAATCCTCTGGGCTCTGCTGAAAAAGGGCCAGTGCCTCATCACCTGTTGAGGCAACAACCACTTCAAAGCCCCACTCAGAAAGGCAGGCAGAAAGGAAATCCCGTATAACCTCCTCATCCTCAGCAACCAAAACCCTTCTTCCATGGCCAGATATTTCCTGTTTTTCTGTTTCCCCTTCCCTTTCAGGCCTTTCCTCTGCTTCCTTTGTAGCAGGGAAAAAGACCGTGAACTCAGCTCCACGGCCTGGTTTTGAACTGAGGTCAATAAAGCCACCGTGGTCTTTAACGATAGAGTAGACCACCGAAAGACCAAGTCCTGTGCCCTCTCCCTTTGGTTTGGTGCTGAAGAAGGGCTCAAATATCCTGTCCTTTATGTTTTCAGCTATACCACCACCGTTGTCTTTCACAGAGAAAAATACATACTCACCCTGCCTTAGGCCAAGGCTATCGGAGACAGACCTCTTTCCAGTCCTTATCACAATCTCGCCGCCCTTCTGCCTTAACTCATCACGGGCATTGACTATCAGGTTCAGTAACACCTGATAGAGCTGTGCCTCATCCACCTCAATCAGGGGAAGGTCCTTCTCAAGCTTCACCTTGAGCTCAATGTTTTCCTCAATCATTCGCCTCAGGGTTTCAAGGCTATGGGAGATAAAGCGGTTCAGCTGGAGGGGTTTTTTGTTGTACTTAACCTTTCTTCCTATAATCAGTATCTGCTCTGTAAGCCTGGAGGCCCTGTCAACTATATCAAGTATCCTCTCTGCCTTGTCTTTAAGGTCAGGGTCACTAAGCCTGTTCATCAGCATCTCGGCAAAACCGTTGATACCCAGAAGCATGTTGTTAAAATCATGGGCTATGCCAGCTGCCAGTGTGCCTATAGCCTCCATCTTCTGGGCCTGCATAAGCTGGCTCTTAAGCTCCAGGGACTCCCTTTCAAGTCTCTTCATCTCGGTAATGTCTCTGAGGGTTTCAACCACAGCATAAATCTTGCCCTCGGTGTCTCTCAGTGGATAGGAGACTATCTCAACATAAATCAGCTCACCATCAGCTCCGAAGTGCTCATGCACAGCCCTCTGGGGTGTCCCTTCAAGGAGGGTCTTATAAACAGGGCAGTCCTCGCCCTCCCTGAAACAGGGCTGGCTGTACCGATGGGAAACCTGATAGCAGTAAACCCTTCCAATATCCTCCTCTTTAAGGGCTGTCTGATTAAGATAACCCCGATTGGCAGAGATAATCCTGAAGTCAGGGTCAACCACCACAAGGGCATCGCCAATTCCCTCAAAAATGGAACGTAGAAAATCCCTGGTCTGGGTAAGCCTGCTTTCTGTCTCTCTGACCCTGTTAAGGTCATTAAGCACAATCAATGTTTCATAAAGCCCTTCTTCGTCTAAAAGGGGGACAATGGCCCTTTTTATATAACAGCTTCTGCCATCAGGGCCTCTGAACTCAACCACATCCTGATAAACCCTTCCCTTTTGTATCTTTATTTTTGCCTCCTCAGGCAGAAGCACTGTCTTACATCTCAAGTTAACAGGGGACATTCCTGGGTTGATTTTGCCTTCAAGAAGCCTGCGTGCATCCTCAGAGACCTCTTTGACCTTAAACTCCCTGTCAAGGATAATATGAGGAACAGCAATTGCCCTTACCAGTTTCTTCATTGCCCTTCCATCGGGCTTTAGTGACCAACCATTTTGAAGCTCCGTTACTGTGTGAAGGGTAAGGCCATCTTCAAGGGGGAAAAGCTCAGCCCTTATACTTTTTTCCAGATTGGTCTCAAAAAACTCCGATGCCCTTACCCCTCTCAAGTCAGGCTCCCTATTTTCAGGGCATTTCTCATGAATACAATCCATCCTGTGTATTACCTCATGACACCTTCTGCCAAGTATCTCCTGTTCCTTCAGGTTTAAAAGCTCACAGAGGGCGTCGTTTACATAGAGGATCTGGTGCTTACTGTCCTTAATGAAAAGGGGTAAGGGAAGGAGCTTTAGATACTCTATGTCGGGCTTTTTTAACATTAATCAGTCCAGCCATTAAAGTATAGCATAAAAGATAGCCTTTATGACTTATCGGACATCTAAACCCACAACTTTAGAATTATTACAGAACAAGTTCACCGAACTCAGAGGCAATGAGTTCCTGTAAGGCAGTGATTGCCCTGAAGGCGTTTTTGAGCACACCCTGCTCATAGTGGGTGAGCTCCTCGGGCTTTATGTAGGTATCTATCTGCCTTCCAGCCAGAGCCCTTTTTACCTGAACCTTTAGCACATAGTGTAAGAGTATCTGGTAGGCAGACTCAAAGAATACCCCATCATCACGGTGTAGTGCCCCCCTTCGGGTAAGCTCTTTAATTCGGGCTATTGTGGATGTCTCCGTCACACCATGAAAGAGGGCGAGAATCCTGACGGCCTCCACAATGAATATAAGCCCGCTCCTTTTTATATCTATCTCACCTTTGTGCTCACCACTTTTTTCGGTTATAAACCTGCCGAGAAATCCAAGGGGTGCCCTGTGAAGGCTTTCCTCCTCCCTTAAAACTATCAATGCCTCTCTATGACTTTTGAGCATCCCGTAGGCAAAGCCCATCAACTCCTCAAAAAGGGCCTTGTTTCCCTCAAGAAACCTTGAGTCAAACATTATAGTGAGGTATCTACCCAGTTCATCCACCTGACGGTTAAACCAGTACCACAGCTGGCTTTTCCACTCTGAAAGGGGTTTTCGCCACAGGGGGTTAACTGACATTATGTAACCAGGACAGTCAGGGAAGCCTGCCCTGTTAAGGCAGTCGGAAAAAAGCCTGGTCATCTCAATAAAATAATCCTGATTGCTGTAGTACTGCCCCTCATCAGCCAGAATCATGCCGTGGTCCTGGTCAGGGGTGAGGAGGTTTTCCATCCTTCCATGGCTTCCCGACACAAACAGCGAGTAATCAACAGGAGGAGCACCCAGCCTCTTAAAAACAAGCTCAAGTGCCCTTCTGTGGATATCAGCATTTATGAGGGATATCATTGTGACAATATCCTGGGCACTAATGCCCAGTGAGAGCTTCTGGGCAGCAATCCTTGGTATCTGCCCCCTTATTTCTGCCAGCTCCTCGGGTGTTTCTGCCCTGAAAACACTGGCTATAAGGCTCATGGGCTCGGGATGTCTCAGGTTTAAAAGCTGTCTCAGTGTGACGATGCCCTTGAGTTTTCCCTTCTCTGTAATGGGCAGATGCTTTATCCCTGCCCTCTGAAGCACTGAGAGGGCATTGTAAATAGTATCATCAGGCTCAAGGGTGATGGGTTCAGGGGTCATAATGTCTGAGGCCTTCAAAGAATGGATATCCTGACAGCCTGAAGCAACCACCTTTGTAAGGATGTCCCTTTCTGTGATAATCCCCTCAATCCGCTCATGCTCATCAACCACAATAACCGAGGAGACCTTCTTTTGAGCCATCTGCCTGGAAAGGGTTGAAACCCTCTCATCGGATTTACAGGTAAGCACAGGGTAGACCATAATGGAGGAAAGAGTCTCTCCGTAGGGGAAACTCTCAAGCCTCTTTAAAGACTCCCTCTCCCTGAGAAGCTCCTTAAGAGCCCTGGAGTCGTGAACCTTTCTGTCTGACATCAGGGTTATTTTACAAAATTTTCAGACAGAAAGAAAGAGGTGGCTCTACTCTTTGATGTGTTTCATTATCTTTTCGTATTTTTCCTTACCGATACATTCCCTTGCGGCAGGACACCACTGAAGGCAGGAGGGCTTCATATCACGGTTGATGGTCTTTTTACATTTTGGACAGGTTGTCTCAACCTCATCAGACCATATCTCCACTGTGCTTCCACAGAACACACAGATGATGTCCTCCGGATAGGGGTTCCTTATCTCACGGCTTCCAGGACAGGATTCCTTGAAATTACTCATGATTTATTATAACATTTCAAAAGGTAACAACCTATGATTTATATCATATAGGGCACTTTTACGTTACTTTTCGTTTTAGCCTATGGTCACGATATGTAACACAAAGGGGGTGATAGCTGGATAAATTCTTATTTTTAAGGCCCTTACAGATAAGGATATACATTGAATATTTAAGGCGAGCCTGTATAATTAAGTATTAAGATAAAATGGCATATTTTTTGCTTTCAAGAATTTACTCCAGAAAGATAAAAAATATTCTGCAAAAGATGAAAGCCCTTTGGTCGCAGGTCTAATAATGAGAAAAAACATACAGTTTAAGGCCTGTTGAACAGGCACAAAACAAAAAAGGAGGTAGTTATGTCAGAAAAAGGTTTATCAGTCCTGATGGAAGAACAGAGAGTTTTTCCACCCCCTGAGGAGTTTTCAAAAAGGGCCCATATCAAGAGCATGGACCAGTATGAGGAGATCTACCGCCGTTCAATTGAAGACCCTGAGGGCTTCTGGGCAGAGATGGCAGAGAAAAACATCACCTGGTTCAAAAAATGGGACAAGGTGCTTGAGTATGACTTTGAAAAGCCCTACATCAAGTGGTTTCAGGGTGGCAAGCTAAATGCATCCTACAACTGTCTTGACAGGCATCTTGAAACTGCCAGGCGCACAAAGGCTGCCCTTATCTGGGAATCCGATGACGGACATTACAAAACCTACACCTATCAGCAGCTCTACTACGAGGTAAACAAATTTGCCAATGTCCTAAAAAAACACGGAGTAAAAAGGGGTGACCGTGTAACCATATACCTGCCCATGATTCCTGAACTCCCCATATCAATGCTTGCCTGTGCAAGGATAGGCGCAATCCACAGTGTTGTTTTTGGTGGCTTTTCAGCCCAGTCTCTCCGCGACAGGATCAATGACTGTGAAGCCAAGATAGTTATAACCGCTGACGAAGGTATAAGAGGTGGCAGGCATGTGCCCCTTAAGGCTAACTGTGATGAGGCACTGAGTGAGTGCCCCACCGTGGAGAAGGTGATAGTTGTTAAACGCTCAGGCAGAGACATAAACTTTGATTCCTCCCGAGACCTCTGGTGGCATGAGGAGATGTCAGCCTCTGATATAAGCATTTACTGTGAGCCTGAGCACATGGATGCTGAAGACCCGCTCTTTATACTCTACACATCAGGCTCAACTGGAAAACCCAAGGGTGTCTTACACACCACCGGTGGATATCTTCTTTACACAAACCTTACCTTCAAATGGATTTTTGACTACCACGATGAAGACATCTTTTTCTGCACAGCTGACATCGGATGGATAACAGGTCATAGCTATATCGTTTATGGCCCCCTCTCCGCAGGTGCCACATCCCTCATGTTTGAAGGTATCCCAACCTATCCTGACCCTGGAAGATACTGGGATATCGTGGACAAGCACAGGGTCAACCAGATTTACACCGCCCCAACAGTGATAAGGGCCCTTATGAGAGAGGGTGAAAAGTGGGTTGAAAAGTATGACCTCAGCTCACTGAAGCTCCTTGGAACAGTTGGTGAGCCGATTAACCCTGAAGCCTGGATGTGGTATCACACCCATGTTGGAAAGGGTAAGCTACCAATAGTAGATACCTGGTGGCAGACAGAAACCGGTGGAATACTGATCACACCGCTTCCAGGAGCAATGAAACTGAAGCCTGGTTCAGCCTGCAGACCCTTCCCAGGAGTACTGCCAAGGGTGTTGAAAGAGGATGGCACCCCTGCAGACACAAACGAGGGTGGCTATCTTGTTATTGAAAAGCCCTGGCCAGGCATGATCAGGGGCACCTACGGTGACCCTGAAAACAAGAGGGTCAAAGAGGTCTATTTCAGCCGATTCCCTGGCAGGTATTTCACCGGCGATGGCGCAAGGGTGGATGAAGATGGTGATTTCTGGCTCATGGGCCGTATTGATGATGTTCTTAATGTGTCAGGTCACCGTATAGGAACCGCAGAGGTTGAGTCAGCCCTGGTTAGCCACGAGGCAGTTGCCGAGGCAGCAGTGGTTGGATACCCTCACGATGTGAAGGGTGAGGGCATTTATGCCTATGTGGTCTTAAAGGACGGAGCAAATCCTGATGATGCACTGAAGCAGGCCCTCGTTCAGCATGTCAGGGAAACAATTGGCCCAATCGCAAAACCTGATAAGCTTCAGTTTGCACCAGGGCTTCCCAAGACCCGTTCAGGCAAAATCATGAGAAGGATACTTCGTAAGATCGCCCGTAACGACATAGAGGACCTTGGCGATACATCTACCCTGGCAGACCCCTCCGTAGTGGATGTCCTTGTCAAGGAAAGGATCGTCTAACTACCCCACTCACTCCCCGGGAGGAGCTTTCTCCCGGGGAGACCTTTTTATCCAACCCTTTACCTTTCATTAGACTACCACCGTTAATCCATTGTATAATCTTTAACTGCCATGACAGAGATAAGTATAATAATGCCTGTTTACAATGAAGAAAACCTGCTTCCCCATAGTCTTTCAAGGCTCAGGCTAAATCAACATATTGAGCTGATAGTGGTTGATGGTGGCAGCACCGACAGGACAGTGGAGGTAGCAAGGAGGTTTACCGAGAGGGTTATCCAGGCACCCAAGGGAAGGGCTGTTCAGATGAACCATGGCGCAAGGGTAGCAAACTCAGAGATACTCCTTTTTCTTCATGCTGACTGCATTCTGCCTGATGGTGCCTTTGATTTGATAAAAAAGACCCTCCAGCAGAGTGAAGTAGTGCTCGGTGCCTTTGACATAAGGTTTAACCGTCGGGGCCCCTGTTACAGGTTGATTGAAAGCACCGCCAATCTTCGTTCAAGACTTACCTCTGTTGCCTACGGTGACCAGGGAATATTCATACTGAAGGAACAGTTCTTCGCTCTGGGTGGTTTCAAAGAGATGCCCCTTATGGAGGATATTGAGTTTTGCTTGAGGGCTAAGAAAAGGGGCAAAATCCTGTTTTTAAGACCACCTGTTACTGTCTCGGCAAGGCGATTTGAAAAGGAAGGGCTACTTTATAGTGTTTTGAGAGACTGGGCACTTGCCCTTTCCTATACCCTCTTAGGTGTAAGCCCTGAAAGGCTTGTCAGATACTACAGGGATGTCAGGTAAGGGGTTCAAGGGATTCTCGGAATATCCTTTCAACCACCCTTCTTTCGGGTTCAAGGGGTGCAAGGTAGATTGAGCCACCTCCCCTCTGGGAGGCCATAACATAGTCAGTCAGTTCCTCCACATCCTCTTCAGAAAACCCCACATCCTTCAGCTTTTCCCTGACACCAAGGCTGAAAATCCAGCTCTGAAGCCTCAGGGCCATCTGCCTTGCAGAGGCACAATCACCTGTAACAGGTCTGAGTATATCCTGAAGCACCTCCCTTTCAGCCTCGTAAATGGCCTCAACCACTGAAGGAAGAAGTATGGTTAATCCAAGGCCATGGGGAAGTTCGGGCTTTAAAGCACTGAGGGTGTGCTCAAGGGGATGGGTGAGATGGACAACACCGCAATCAATAGCCATGCCACCAAGCACGGAGGCATAAAGCAGCCAGTACCGTGCCTCTAAGTTGTCTGGTTCCTTCTTGGCTATTGGCAGCCATTCAGCAATCAGCTTTATTCCCTCCCTGGCAAGCATTATCGTGAAAGAAGAAGAAAGGGTAGTGGTGGCAGCCTCAACAAGGTGGTTCAGGGCATCAAGGCTTGTATACAGGGTCTGTTCAGCAGGAAGAGAAAGCATAAGCATCGGGTCATCAATTGAGTAGGCAGGGTACATGCAGTCAAGGGCAAGTCCTGACTTGTCTTTCAACTCAGGAACAGTTGCCACTGCATAGCGGTCTATCTCAGAGCCTGTGCCATGGGTTAGGTTTACAGCCACCACAGGCAATGCCTGATAGGGTCTCTTACCCTTCACATAAAGGTCTCGGGCAGTAAGCCCTTGGTTTTTAAGGAGCACCGCCACCACCTTTGAGGCATCAAGCACACTGCCACCGCCAATACCGATGACAAGCCGGGCGTCAAACCCCTTTAGCTTTTTAACTGCCTCATCTATCTGGTCTACTGTTGGGTTTGCCCTGATGCCATCAAATTGCAAAAACTCAATCCCCAGACTTTTTAAGGCATCCTCCACCTTCTGCCAGGCACCGCTTAAACGATAGGATTTTTTACCGGTAATTATTGCCACCCGATTTATTCCCTGCTCAGTGTAGCTTCTTAGTATCTCGTTGATTTTATCTATTGCGCCCACTCCAAAGTAGTCAATTGAGCCACCCCTTATCTCAACTATCCTCTTAATGTTCACCATAAACCACCTCCAAAAAATAGGGTGTAGGCATTAGGGGGTAGGGTTGAATTTTGAATATAATGATAAACTCAACACTAAAAACTACCCCCTACACCCTCCCCCCTAAATTGAATGTTTCCTCAGCACCTCTCTGTTGTAAACGGTAATCACATCGCCCCTTCTT
>CAZIIE010000012.1:0-23569 GCA_964539375.1 uncultured Nitrospirota bacterium
TGTCCCTGATACAACTGCTACTTGCCTCAGAGCTTACCCGCTCAATGATGTTTGGTGTGTTTTTCCTGCTCTTCATCCTCTTTATGGTCTTTGCCCTATTCTACTCACACCTTATCAAGGAGGGCCACAGAGACTTGAGGCCTTTTATAAAGCCGATCTCAGTCCTTTCCCTGATAGTGCTAACCCTGACGGTGGTCTTCTTCATCCTTACACCAAGACTGCAGGGCAGCCTATGGAGTAGAGGTCTTTCAAAGGGGCTCAGGTCAGGCTTTTCTGAAAACATCAAACTCGGTGGACTTGGAACCCTCAAGCTTGACCCAACGGTGGTAATGAGGGTTTCGGTCAGCTCAAAACCATCAGACACACCCTACTGGAGAGGGATAACCTATGACCTCTATCAGTCCAATCAGTGGATAAGTCTATCGGGAGAAAAAAGAGAGCTCTTTAAAAGGGAAGGCTCCTTTACTATCAAAGAGATAAAGCCCTCAAGGACCTTCACCCAGGAAGTCATCCTTGAGCCCCTTGACACGGATGTGGTCTTCTATACAGGACAACCCCTGAAGTTAAAGGCTGATATAGATAGCCTTTATGTTGATGAAAAGGGAACCCTTTATGTGCCTGAGAAAAAGAACAGGCGTTTTCATTATGTGGTAATAAGCACCGATACGCAGGCCCCCTTTACCTACTGGTCACCCCTGTACCTTCATGTCCCTGAGGAGCTTGTAAGGTTAAAGGCCCTTGCAAAGGCTATTGTTAAGGATGCTAAAAGGGATACAGAAAAGATAGGGGCGATAATGAATTACCTGAGGAAAAACTACACCTATTCACTTAGTGTAAACCACCAGGGGGATACCAACCCTGTTGAGGATTTTTTATTTAACACAAAAAGGGGCTACTGCGAACACTACGCAACAGCCATGGCACTTATGCTCAGGGCTGTAGGTGTTCCCTCAAGGGTTGTATCTGGATACATGGGAGGGGAGTTCAACAGCTATGGAAATTACTTCATCATAAGACAGAGGGATGCCCATACCTGGGTGGAGGCCCTCGTTAATGACCGCTGGGTTAGATTTGATCCCACACCAGGGGTCTCTTTAAAAAGGCCTTCCACCCTCTTACTCTACCTTGATTACCTTAAGCTCAAGTGGGAGCGCTATGTGGTGCAGTTCAGCCGTTACGACCAGATAAAACTTTTCAGGCTCATCTCAACCCCCCTTGACCTTGGCTGGCTGAGGTATAAAACCGCCCGATGGGTGGTCTATGTCCTGATGGTGTTTTCTGTAGCCCTGTTTCTTGCCTTTTTATTTAGATACAGGTCTTCATCAGGTATGGTTTCGGCCCCGGGAAGGCTCTTTTTGAAACTTAAAGGACTGCTCGGTCTCAGAGGAAACCTTACACCTATGGAGGTTCTTACAAAGGTAAAAGGGAGGAATGACCCCAGACTTTTTGAGCTCACCAGTGAGTTTTTATCTCTGTACCAGAGGCTTCGCTTTTCTAAAAGGCCAGACTTGGTTGAGCAGAAAACACTCCACGCCCTCTATCAGGAGATAAAGCACCGTTTAAAGACTGAAAGGGGCTCATCATCAAGCACTGGAAAAGGAACTAAACGATAGGTTAATATACCAGTGAAACTCTCCGACCAGAAGTCGGAGCCTCGGTTACTCAAAGGGGCTTTACCCCTTTTAGACCCTGATAGGGAGAGAAGCGATGGCACTTCGTGATGAGTTTGAAAGACTCCTTGATGAATCAGTAAGAATACACGGGCATCTATGTCCTGGGCAGGTGCTCGGTGTCAGGATGGCAATTTACGGTCTTGAAAAGGTAGGGATTCAAGAGCCGAAGGGCGCTGATAGAAAGAAGCTCTATCTTTTTGTAGAGATTGACCGTTGTGCCACTGATGCACTTCAGTCCGTGACCGGCTGTAGCCTTGGCAAGCGCTCCATGAGATTTGTTGATTATGGAAAGATGGCCGCCACCTTTGTCAATCTTGAGACAGGAAAGGCTGTAAGGGTTGTGGCAAAGGAGGAGGCAAGGGATAGGGCAAAGGATTATTTCCCTGATATAGAAAACAAATACCAGTGTCAGCTTGAGGCCTACAAGATAATGCCCGATGAGGAGCTCTTTTATCATCAGGAAGTTAAGGTGGATATACCACCTCAGGATATGCCTGGCCGTCCTCTTAAAAGGGTAAGATGTGATAGTTGTGGCGAGTATGTTCAGGATTTGCGGGACCTGAGCATTGATGGGAAGACCCTCTGCAGGGCCTGTGCTGAAGGAGGATATTACAGGTTGTTATAACCTATCTTAACAAGCCTTCCACTATTACCTCTACAGCCTTTTCTGGTCTGAGCCCCCTTGCCATAAGGGTCTCAAGCTGGTGACGGTCAATGCTTCCAATGGCTGCCTCATGGGTCACCTTTGCAAGGGAATGCTCCACCTCTACCACAGGAACTGCCTTAGCAATTGCACTGTCCTTTACTATCTCCAGACAGTCCACATGCCCCCTTGCATGGGCAGCCTTTGCCTCGGTGATTCCCTCCACACTGGCTTTAGCCTCATTCTCAAGGGCAATCCTTGTCTTTATAAGTCCCCGTGCCCTTTCCCCTGAAAGCACCGCCCTCTCTTTGATATTTATTCGGTCGTCGCCATGACCGAAGACCCTTGCGATGAGTTCCACCACAGCGTCCTCCATTGCCTCAACATCGTAGTCAATTTCAAGACTTCCGACCCTTCCCCTTTTAAGTTCAAACAACGAGGTGTACTTGCCTGCCTTGAGAACCTTTACCCTTGCCCTCGGCACAACCACCGCACCACCGGCAATGCCATGGTAGTGGGTCTCGGTGTAGTGCATCTGGGCACCCTCCCCAATGAGTATGCTTGCATCCATCAGGTGTTTTACCTCTTCAGCATTGGGAAAAAGACAATGGGCAATAAAGTTTGCCCTGGAGCCTTCCTTCAAGGTGAGGTCTATTTTTATTCTCTGTAGTGCCCTTCTGTGAAGCACTCCAAAACAGACATGAACAGGCCTTTTGATTATCACATCTTCCTCAACCACCACCTTCAGGTCTATACCATCAGGTCTTTCACTGACCTCAACATCAAGCCCCTCAACTGCTCTTGAGCTAACAAGACTGTTTTCTATGGCCATTATATGGGCTGTTTCAGGGTCCTGAAGCACCCTGCTGTCAAGCCCCTGAAGGTTCAGAAGTTCACTGCTTAGCTCTGCCCTTTCCTTCATCTTCAACTCTCCCTGCAGGTTATCCCATCGCAACGAAGACATAGCCTGTTTTTATAGGCTCTGGCCACATCTTCGGGCCTTCCGCTTATAAATATACTGCCCCTGCAAAGCTGGGATGCCCTGTCAGCACAGAGGGCTATCTCCTCTCGGTGGGTAATAAGAAGCACTGAAGAGCCCTGCCCTTTCAATGCCTTAAGCACATTGATTATGTCCTCTGTTGAGAGCATGTCTATCCCAGAGTCTGGCTCATCAAGGATGGCAAGCTTTGGTCGCATGGCTATTACCGAGGCAAGCTCTATCCTCTTTCTCTCACCACCACTTAAGGAGCGGTCAACCATCCTGTCAAGGTAAAGCTCAGGATGAAGTCCAACCATCTCAAGGCATTCAGAGGGGTTAGACCCTCTGGAGGATATCTCAAGATACTGCCTTACGGTGATACCCTCAAACCTTACAGGCTCCTGCCAGGCAAGGGTTATACCCAGTTCAGCCCTTTCAAAGACGCTTAGGTCATTTATGTCTCTTCCCTCAAAGATAATCTTTCCCTCGGTAGGTCTATAACCTCCAGTGCCCATTATTAGATAGGCAAGGGTACTCTTTCCTGTTCCATTTGTCCCGAGCAGTGCATGAATTTCTGCCCTTCTTACCTCCATATGAAGGTCCTTCAGTATCTCCTTTCCATCTGACCTGTAGGAGAGAGACTGAATGCTCAAGAGCCTATCCTTGCCCAGGGGTTCCATGCTTTTATTATAACCTTGATAAGGCTGATTTTAAAGAAATTAGCCACAACATTAAAGTATAATATTTCCGTGATGAGAGAGGAGATTGAACAGATATACAGAGAAGCCCTAAAGGGAATAAACCCTGAAACAAGGGTCGTAAAGCAGCTTTCTTCCCAGGGCTGGCTTACAGAGACAGGTGGGCAGATTTATCTTGTTGCCTTTGGTAAGGCAGCCTGTCCTATGACAAGGGGAGCCCTGTCAGTATTGGGTAACAGGCTTAAAAGGGGCATAGTCATAACCAAGGATGACCATTCAAAGGGATTCAATTTTCCTGATAGGGTTGAACTATATGAGGCATCCCACCCTGTGCCTGACCTGAGGAGTGTTAGGGCTACTGAGCGGGCATTAGAGATACTGTATGGCTTAAGAGATGATGACCTTGTTATAGCCTTGATATCAGGTGGAGGCTCTTCCCTTTTTTGTGCACCCTTTGAAGGAATCAGCCTTGAAGACAAAAAGACTACAACTGATCTTCTCCTTAAGGCAGGGGCTGATATATTTGAGATTAACACCGTAAGAAAACATATCTCTCGCGTAAAGGGAGGACGGCTTGCTCGGTATCTTTCACCTGCAAAGGTTATCTCCCTTATCATATCGGATGTGATTGGCAACAGACTTGATGTGATAGCCTCAGGGCCAACAGCTCCAGACCCCACAACCTTCAGTGATGCCCTTGAGGTGATAAAAAAATATGGCCTTTATGAAAGGGTGCCTGAAGGGGTGATTAAGCTTCTGAAAAGGGGAGCTTCAGGGGAGGTGCCAGAGACCCTGAAGCCAGGAAGCAGGGTCTTTGAAAGGGTTGAAAATCATATTATAGCAAGTAACCGTCATATGTTAGAGGAGCTAAAGGCTTTAGCAGAAAAGAGGGGATACAGGACTTTACTTCTTACTGATTCCCTTCAGGGAGAGGCAAGGGAGGCTGCAATATGGCTTGCAGGAGAGGTAAAAAGGAACTCCTCCCCTACCCCACTTTGTTTGATATCAGGTGGTGAGACCACTGTAACAGTAAAAGGTGATGGGCTTGGAGGAAGAAACACCGAGTTTGCCCTTGCCTTTGCAATGGAGATTGAGGGCATGAAAGGGGTAACCCTTCTGTCAGCAGGCACCGACGGAACCGATGGCCCAACTGATGCTGCAGGTGCAGTGGTTGATGGTGAGACAACAAAGAGGGCAAGGGCCCTTGGTCTTGACCCCATGGATTACCTTTTAAGAAACGACTCCTACAACTTCTTTAAAAAAACCGGTGAGCTCCTGATAACTGGCCCCACAGGCACCAATGTGATGGACATCCAGATAGTGCTTATAAGACCATGAAAAGACCTATTATATTTACAGACCTTGACGGCACTCTTCTTGACAGTAAGACCTATCGGTTTGACGAGGCCAGGGAGGCTCTTGAGCTAATCAGAAAAGAACATATCCCCCTCATAATCGTTTCAAGTAAGACAAGGGCAGAGATAGAACTTTACAGAAGGAGACTTGGAAACAGCCATCCCTTTGTATCAGAAAACGGAGGAGGTGTTTTTATTCCAGAGGGTTATCAGCCTTCCCTTCCAGTTCCTGATTACGCAGTTTCTATTGATGGCTACCATCTTATAAGATTTGGTAAGGATTATTCCCTTTTAAGGGCAACCCTAAAGGATTTAAGGCAGGAGGGTTTTAATGTGAGGGGTTTTGGTGATATGAAAATTGATGAGATAATTGAGCTTACAGGACTTGACAGGGAAGAGGCAGAGCTTTGCAGGATGAGAGAGTTTGATGAACCCTTTATTTTCAGTGGGAAGGATGAAGAGTTCAGCCTTTTGAAGGAGAGGATAAAACAGAAGGGACTTAATCTTACCGAGGGCAGGTTCCTTCATATCACAGGCGACAATGACAAGGGCAAGGCGGTAAGGCTTTTAGCTGACCTTTACAGGCAGCCCTTTTCCGAGATTGTTTCTATCGCACTGGGTGACAGTGCAAATGACTATGAGATGTTAACCGCGGTTGATATACCTGTTGTGATTATGAGACCTGACCATAGTTACCATCCCCTTCTTAAAGGGATAAAGAATGCTATAAAGTCGCCAGAGCCTGGCCCAAGGGGATGGCAGGAAACAATAAAAAGGGTTTTGAAAATGTTATAATAAACGCCATAAAAAATTGACACCCACTCCACTGATAACAAAATTATGAACAGGATTCAGGAACATTTAGATAGACTGAAAAAAGAGGGTAAAAGGGCCTTCATCCCTTACATAATGGCAGGCTATCCTGATGTGGAAAGATCCATGAGGGTCTTTTCCCTCCTCGCCCAGGCAGGCGCTGATGTAATAGAACTTGGTGTACCCTTTACTGACCCCCTTGCCGATGGACCTGTCATACAGCAGGCTGCTGACAGGGCTTTAAAACAGGGAGTGACCCTCAGGGGTGTGCTTTCCATGCTTAAAGAGCTTAGAAAGAATCACTCAGTCAGAGTTGCCCTTATGACCTACTATAACCCTATCTATAAGTTCGGGCTTGAGAGGTTTTTCAATGCTGCTTCAGCCTCTGGTGTGGATGGCCTCATTGTGCCTGACCTTCCGCCCGATGAGGCAGAAGAGATGATTGAGTATGCAAAAAAGCATGACATAGCAACCATATTCCTTGCCGCTCCTACCTCAACCGAGGAAAGGATAAGGCTGGTTGCTGAAAAATCCACTGGTTTTGTCTATTATGTTTCCATAACCGGCATCACTGGTTCAAAGATAAAGATAACAGATGAGATGAAGAGGATGGTTAACAGGATAAGAAAATACACCGACAGGGCTGTCTGTGTTGGTTTTGGTGTAAAAAGGCCTGAGGAGGCAAGGAAGGTTGCTCAGATAGCCGATGGTGTTATAGTTGGAAGCTCTATTGTAAAGATGATGGATGGAGACCTGAAAAGCCTTAAAAGATACATTGAGTCCCTGAGAAGGGCAATATAGGGGTACATTGGTATATTGGTATATTGGTATATTGGTATATTGGTGTATTGGTGAAGGGGTTAATAGGCGTTTATTGCGTTTATCGCGTTAGTTGCGTTGATGATGTGTTTGGGAAATTGGGAATTGGAATTTGTTTAGGATTTAGGGTTTATTTATTTATTTTATATGGCCTGGTTTAAAAAGACAAACAGCAAGAACTCAGAAAAAAGGGTAAAGATACCTGAGGGGCTCTGGGTTAAGTGCCTCAACTGTAAGGAGATTATCTACAAAAAGGAGGTGGATAGAAACCTGCAGGTATGCCCTAAATGCAGGTACCACTTCCGCATCTCGGCAAATGAACGTCTCAAGCTTCTCATTGACAGTGGCTCCTTTCAGGAGATAGGCCAGGATATTTCACCCACTGACCCACTGGGTTTTAAAGACACAAAACCCTACAAGGAAAGGCTCAAAGAATATCAGAAAAAAACAGGGTTTAAAGAGGCTGCCCTTGCAGGTGAGGCAAAGATAAAGGGAATAGATGTGGTGATTGTGGTTTTAGATTTTGCCTTTATGGGCGGTAGCATGGGCACAGTGGTTGGCGAAAAGGTGGCTATGAGTGCTGAAAGGGCACTTGAAAAAAAGCTTCCCCTTGTGATTGTTTCAGCCTCAGGAGGAGCAAGGATGCAGGAAGGCATGCTCTCGCTTATGCAGATGGCAAAGGTTTCAGCTGCTATTGGCAAACTGAAAGAGGCTGGCATCCCCTACATATCCATCCTTACTGACCCAACCTTTGGCGGTGTGAGCGCCAGCTTTGCCATGCTCGGGGATATCATCATTGCCGAGCCAAGAAGCCTGATAGGTTTTGCAGGTCCCAGGGTTATAGAACAGACCATAGGCCAGAAGCTACCCGAGAATTTCCAGCAGGCAGAGTTTTTACTTGAACATGGACTGATAGACATGGTGGTGGACAGGAAGGACTTGAAAAATACGGTCTACAGAGTGCTTAAACTCCTGCTATGAGCTATAACGAGACCCTCCAGTATCTCTACAATCTCACTAAATACGGAATTAAGTTAGGCCTCAAAAACACCACCGAACTCCTAAAACTACTTGGCAATCCAGAAAGGACCTTCAGAGCTGTGCACATTGCTGGCACCAATGGAAAGGGCTCCACTGCAAGGATGATTGCCGCAGTGCTTGAGGAGATGGGTTTCAGAACAGGCCTTTTCACCTCTCCCCATCTTGTAAGCTTCACTGAAAGGATAACCATAAATGGGAGGGAGATAGAGGAGTCAGAGGTTGTGAGGCTAACAGGGGAGATAAGAGAAAGGATTGGCGATACTCTTAAGCCAACCTTTTTTGAGTTCATCACCGCAATGGCCTTCCGTTATTTTTGGGAAAACTCGGTGGAATGGGCGGTGGTTGAGACAGGCATGGGCGGGAGGTTTGATGCAACCAATGTCCTCATACCAGAGGCCACGGTTATTACCGACATCTCAATGGACCACAGTGAATTTCTTGGAGACAGCCTTGAAAAAATTGCCTTTGAAAAGGCAGGAATAATAAAAGAGGGAGTGCCGGTTGTGACAAGTTCTCAAGCTGAGGAGGCGCTTTCGGTGATACAAAAAAGGGCAGAAAAACTCAAAAGCCCTCTTTACATCTATGAAAGAGACTTTTTCTCTGAATACCAGAAAAGTGAAAATTCATTGAGCTTTGATTTCCACGCTTTTCAACCCTTCAGATTTACCCTTAAGGGGGTTGAGCTTTCCACTGAGGCACCCCACCAGATAAGAAACGCCTCTTTAGCTATTGAGACTGTGCTAACAATATTTGACCCTGACAGGGCTGAAATCAAAAACCCGATTATCAGGGCATTGAAAAGGACGACCTTTCCTGGAAGATGTGAAATAAGGTCAATCAGAGGAAGGGAGCTGATGTTTGATGGAGCCCATAATCCGGATGCCTCAGAGAGATTAAAGGCTGTGCTTGGCAGGCTTTTAAAGAGTGGTAGATATAGCTCAGTGGTTACGGTGCTTGGTGTCATGGCAGACAAGGATATCAAGGCCCTTTTAAGACCACTCGTTAATGTGACATCTAAACTCATACTTACTGCCCCTTCCTATAATAGGGCAGCATCGGTTGAACTGCTTGAAGCTCAACTTAAGGAGGTTATGGAAGGTAACGGTATGAAGAGGCTTGAGGTCTTTAAAGAGGATAGCATCAAAAGGGCCCTTAACAGGGCCTTCAGTATTGCAGGAAGGGATGAACTTATAGTAGTTACAGGCTCCTTTTACACGGTTGGTGAGGCCCTTGAAACTCTGGGAGCAAAGGCAGTGCTTTCAGACCTGAGGGAGATAAGATGAGAAAAAAATCCTCTCTGCTGATTGCCCTCTGTCTTTTTGTCCTTTTATTGTCCTCAAAGCAGGCCCTTTCTGAGACCACCATCAGGGCAGACAACCTTAAGCATGATAAAAAGAACGACCTTTACCACCTCAGGGGCAATGTGGTTATCGTGAGGGATGACCAGACAGTTAGGGCTCAGAAGATTGATTATTACAGGGCAGAGGATGAGGTAAGGGCTGAGGGTGATGTCTACTATGAGGACCCTGATCTGATAATCCATGCCCGTAGGGCTGAGATAAACATAAAAAACAAAACAGGCACACTCTATGACCCTCAGGTATTTTTTAAAAGGGATGAATACCGAATAAAGGCCTCAAGGATAGAAAGGCTGGGAAAACAGGAATACCTCCTCTATGATGCAAGGGCAACAACCTGTGAGGGAACACTGCCTGCCTGGTGCTTCAGTTCAGAGAGGGCAAGGCTTATCACCGATGAAAGCCTCAGGGCAAAAAACGTGGCTTTCAGAATAAAGGGGCTTCCAGTGCTTTACTCTCCCTATATTATTGTGCCTGTTCAGAGGGAAAGAAAGTCAGGCCTTCTCTTTCCAACCATTGGTTTTAACAGCACCAATGGGCTTCTCTGGAGACAGCCCCTTTACCTTGTTCTTTCAGAAAACAGAGATGCGACCCTCTATCTTGACTATCAGGGAAGAAAAGGGCTTGGACAGGCCCTTGAGTATCGTTATATTGAAAGGTATGCTGGTGAGGGAAACCTCTGGCTTTACCACATTAGAGACAGGCAGGCCCATAGGGATTACTTTGAACTGAAGGCAGAGCACAGGCGTTCAGGAGCCTCGGGGCTGACAGGCTTTCTAAAACTCAACCTGATAAACAGAAAGGACTTTTACTCAACCTTCAGCCACAGGGTTGAGGCCTGGTCAAGCAGGTTTTTACAGTCCACTGCTCAGATTGCATTAAATAAGAGAACCTACCAGCTCTATATTGATGGCCGTTTCTGGCAGGAACTTAGACAAGGGCATCAGACTGGCGAGATTCACCAGCAGTTACCCGAGATTGGGTTTTATTATTACCCTGAAAGACACAATCCCCTCTACATCTCCACCCAGGTATCCCTTGTAAACTATCATTCTGTTGAGTTAAGCAGAGTAAGAAGGCTTGACATCTATCCTGTTTTTCGTCACAGCCTTGGTAAGACCTTCAGGTTCAGCCAGAGCCTTGGCCTCAGGGGCACCTTCTACTGGATATCCAACACAGACCAGTATCCTGATACTGAGCAGAGGGCCTCCTTTGACTACAATGTTAGCTTAAAAACCCTTTTCAGAAGAGAATTTGGTAGATACACGCACATTGTTGAGCCTGAGCTTTTTTACTCCTTTATACCCGAGACCGTTGATGATATCCCCTTTGTGGATGGTGTGGACAGCTACGACAGGCTATCACTGCTTGGACTATCAATCAACAACTATCTTTACAGAGGCCCTCAGATGCTTGCATCCATGAGGATTACAGAGCCCTATGACTTTCATGGCGGAGACAGACCCTTAAGGCCAGTAAGACTACAACTCAGGCTCTTTGAGCCCCTGGACCTGACCTCAGAGTTCAGCTATAACACAGAGGATGGAAGGATTGACAGGGCTAATATCACAGTATCAAAGACCATCAGGGACTTCTCAATCAGCCTTTCCCAGCGTTACTCCCGAGATTACGATATACTGTTTTACAACGGCTCGGTAACGGTTCCAGTAACAAGGAAGCTCAATCTGAGCGGCTCTGTCTGGTATGATGCTAAAGGGGAGGGAATGAAAAACTACAGGGTAGCCCTATCCTATCAGTCCCAGTGCTGGGGCATAAAGGTGACCTATGATAAAAGGCCAGGCGATTATTCCCTTTATGTGCTATTACAGTTTAAGGGCCTTGGTGAGCTAAAACTTGAAAGCTTTATATAAGGCTCTCTAACATTTCTACAGCCCTGCTTACCTCGGTCTTTTCTGTATCAATCACAAGCTCCGGGCTTTCTGGCTCCTCGTAGGGCACATTTACACCAGGAACAGGCCAGCCTTCCTGGGCCTTCCTGTAAATGTCCTTGGGAGCAGCGTGCCTGACCCTTCTTTTCATCTCCCTCTGGGCACAGAGCTCAAGATTACACCTTAGATATACCTCCCTGAAGTTGTCAAGCACCTTTCGGGCAAGGTCACGCCACCGCCTCATGTTCCCTGTGGCATCAATTATTACATCATGGCCTGCATCCTGTAGCTTACGGGCAGTAAATACCAGTGCCCTGTACACATACTCTCTTTCCTCTTCTGAATAGGTTGGCTCAGGTGTGACAATCCTGCGAAGCTCATCTATTCGGAGGATAATAAATTCTGGATGCTTCCTTCGGAAAGCCTCTGAAATGGTACTCTTACCACTGCCAGGAAGACCTGTAATCCATACAGCAAGGGGCAATTTAAACCTCCAGTAATTATAGTCTGAGATGGTATAATATAAGACATTTTGCCTAAAAATTTCTAAACCCCTGCCTTTTGAGGGCAGTGTATCTTAATTTTCAGGAGCCCATTTATGGAACAAAAAAAGAAAAAGGCATTAATTGAGGCATTGATATTTGTATCAGGCACCCCTTTAAGTATAAAGGAGATTCAGAAGGTAACCGGCTTTCCCTCTGGTGAGATAGAGTTTCTTCTAAGAGAGCTGATGGCTGACTACCGTAACAGGGAATCGGGATTGGAGATAGTGGAAGTTGCCGAGGGGTTTCAGATGGTTACCAGGGCAGAGTTTTCCGATTACATAAGAAAGCTCAAAAGCAGCACACCTCCAAAGCTATCAGCACCAGCAATGGAGACCCTTGCAATAATCGCCTACAAACAGCCTATCACAAAGGCCGAGGTTGAGGAGATCAGAGGGGTTAACTCCGACGGAGTTATAAAAAATCTGCTTGATAGAAGACTTATAAGGGTAGTGGGAAAGAAAGAGGCCCCTGGAAGACCCTTGCTCTATGGAACAACCAGGGAGTTTCTTCTTTACTTTGGTTTAAAGGACCTTTCAGAACTTCCAACTATCAGAGAACTTAATCCTGAAGAACTCTAAAACTCAATCCCCTCCCTTGCCCTGACACCTCTCTGTATGGGGTGTTTAACCATCTTAAAATAGGTCACATAATCGGCCATCTCAATCATACCCTCGGTGGCTCCCCTTCCTGTAATAACCAGTTCAGTATCTCTTGGAAAGGCCTTCAAAAACTCAAGGGCCTTTTGTTCTTCAAGAATACCTGTCTTTACCAGGTTGTTAAACTCATCAATCACAACAAGGTCAAACTGATTAGCCCTTTTGAGGACTTCCCAGAGGTGTTGAACTGCTGTGGCGGACATCTCTAAGGGGTCTATCTCAGGATAAAAAAGAGGGGACTTTATGTCGTCAAATCTACTTACCTCTATACCAAGGGTTTCCATCATCCTTACCTCCCCTGCCTCCTCGGTCTTTAAAAACTGCACAAAAAGGACACGCTTACCCTGACCCTTTGCCCTGACTGCAAGACCCACCGAGGCGGTTGTCTTCCCTTTACCCTCTCCTGTGTAAATCTGTATCATCTCTGCCCGAGCCTTTCTTCTATCCTCTTTAGTGTATCAAAATAGACATCCCTTTTTGATGGATTGAGCCTTATTGCCCTTTCCACAAGGGCTTTTGCCTCCTTTAAGTTTCTGTTTGTGCTGTAGTACAGCCAGGCAAGGTTATTGTAGCTGTCAGCATGTTCGGGGTTAAGCCTGATTGACTCTCTGTAGTAGTCTTCAGCACTATCGTAGTCGCCCTTTTTAAAACAGGCATTGCCCAGGTAAAAATAGGCAATGGGCAATTTGCTGGCTGCTTCTCTGTACTGGCTTATGGCAAGGTCATATTCACCCCTTTTTTCATAGGAAACACCAAGGTTTATGTGCTCTTCAGGGCTGAGGGTGTCTTTGTAGACAATAAACTTGGGTATGCTACAGGAGCATAGAAGACAAAGGACAAGAAACAGACCAAAGGTTCTACCTGGGCCTGATGACAAGCATCCAGTTACCAGCCCTCTGCCACTGTTTCTTAAACTCATCCACAGGGATAAACCTGTTTTTTTCCTGTCCATCATGGGCAAAGACCCCCTTGCTGTTATATCCTACCAGAACAACAAAGTGATTCTTCTGAAAAAAACCAATCCCCCTGTCAAGCATAACGATAACGGGTATGCCCTGTTTTATGAGACCAACCAGTTCCTTTAAAGTTCCTTCAGATTGACTTACCCTGTAACCCCTCTTTTTTGCATGGATGTAAAGGTCAATGGTGAGTGTGCCCCTGTGGGTGTTGCTCTTTAGCTCACTGGCAATAACTGACGGAGCCACAGGGCTTCCCCAGTATGCGTATATAGAGGAAAGACTGGAGGGGCCACACTGGTAATCGGTCTGGGGGTAAAAGGGGACATTGAGTAATCTGTCTGGCCTGTGGCCCTCCCCTTCCCTGCTGATTTCCTGCAGACCGCAGGATGATAATGTAATTAAGACTATTAGGGCTGCTGCTAAAACATTAATCCTCAACAACCACAACCCTGTGCCCTGTAAGCTGAAGGAGAAGCACAACCAGTATGGCTATGACAAGAAGGGTTACCACAACACCCAGACCGCTGTCGCCACCTACACGGACACTGTCAATTCTACTGGCAAACTGATGGAGCTCTTCAGAGCTCAGACTTTCAAGTCTCTTTGATATCTCTTCAGGTGAATATCCAAGAAGCTCAAGCCTCTTTTTAACAATCTTGCTCTCAAGGAAGTGTTGAATCTTTGAAAGGTCAGTCTCTCTGTTAAAAAGAGCGCTCCTTAGCAGTTCAGAATCCACCATTGAGGCATCCACCCTTGGAATTATTGAAAAGATAGCCATAACAAAGACCAATAAAATAGCAACCTTTTTAAAACAGGGAAACCTCATAGGATAACACCTCCTTATGAAAGTTTAAATCCTATCAATTCTATCTCTTTTTACCACCAAAGATATCTTCGGTTATGGTTTTAACCCTGTCCTGAAACTGTTTGGTAATCTGGTCAGCCTCGTCAATGTCACTTATAACATAGGGTGTTACAAGAAGTAAGAGCTCTGTTCTCTTTGAAGACTCGGTTGTGCTTCCGAAGAGATATCCAAGCACTGGCAGATTGCTTAAAACAGGTATTCCACTGCGGCTTCTGTCGTTTCTATCAGATATGAGACCACCGATAACAAGGGTGTGGCCTGACTGAACTATTGCGGTTGTCTCAGCGGTGCGCTTAATAAACTTGGGAAACTCCTGACCTGCCACAAGTTCAGAGCCACCGGAGCTACTGAATTCCTGTTTTATCTTCAGGGTCACCTTGTTCTTTGCGCTTATATGGGGGGTGACGTTAAGTATGATACCTGCTGTCCTGTACTGAATCTGTCCTGATGATACAAGGGTGGTTGCCCCTCCACCGGTGGCAGGCTGCTGGGTAAGACCAGTGGCAATGGGTATATCATCACCAATCTCAATGCTTGCCTCTTTGTTGTCAACTGCAAGGATATGGGGGCTTGCAAGCACATGGAGGTTGCCCTTTGAGGCGGACATACTGAGAAGGGTATTAAATTTGGTCGGGTCAAGTATGTTTACAAAGGCTCCTTCAGAGAAAACCGGAGTAAAGGTGAAACTCACAACCTTACCTGAGCTTTCAGAGGATGCAAGATTGCCAGGTGAAGATGAATATCCTCCAATTCCCGTTATATCGCCACCAGAGCCCTTTACAAGCCATTCAAGACCAAACTTCGTGCTGTCATCAAGGGTTACCTCAGCAATCATGACCTCTATGAGAACCTGCTTTGGAGGGATGTCAAGCTTTTTTAAGGTCTCAAGTATGGTCAGGTAATCTCTGGGGCTTGCCTTTATAATGATTGCATTTATGTCTTCATAGGCTGTAATGCTTATTTCTCCTGATAGTTCAGCCGATACACCACCAACTATCTGAGAGGTTGCAGGTTTTGCAGTGGTGGTGGTTGTCCTTCTGCGGGTGGGCACTATCCTTCTTCGTGTGGTTGTGGTGGTCCTTCTTACCGTTTTCGTTTTACCCTTTTTTTCGTAAATCTCCTTAAGTTTCTGGGCAAGCTTTTTGGCCTCTCCATTTTCCACATAATAGACAAAGGTTCTAATATTTTCCCTGTCTGAAGGAGGCACATCTATGGCCTCAAGTATCTTCATTACCTTAACAAGGTCAGGTGGTCTTGCCGTGACTATGAGCAGGTTTGTAGGCTCATAAACGATAAGGTTTGTTCCTCTTGGCATAAGATTTCTCAGAATATTGGCAGCATCGGAGCCACGAACATATTCAAGGGGGATTATCTGGGTTATAAAGGATGAGTCTACCACCATTTTTATATCCCTTCCCCTTTCAACAGCCCTGGAGACCTGTCTGGCCGTATCAATGGGCACTATCTTGTAAAGCTCACCATCCCTTATGGCTGTTAGACCGTTCATCTCAAGGATTGTCTGAAAAATGCTGAAGAGGTCCTTCATTGGAAATCGCTTATAGGACTGGATGGTGACCTTGCCCGAAATATTCGGAGAAAGGATGTAGTTTATTCCAAGCAGTTCACTAAAGGTAGCAATCACGGTTGATATATCGGCATTGTCAAAGTTAAGGATGATATATTTTTGCTCCTCAGCCCTTTCAATCCTGATAGGCTCTTCTATCCTCTTGATCTTTTTCACCTTTCCTGGTGGTGCTTCACTTACTTCCTCCTTTTTCTCTATCTGCTGGGGCTGGGTCTTTTTTACTATAGCAGGCTTTTTAATGGTCAGAGGCTGAAGCTCTGTTTTGACAGGTTTTTTACCTGCACAGGAGAGTACAAAAAAACAGACAGATATTAGGGCAATTAATCTTTTAATCATAAATTACCTCTTTTTCTCAAGGGTCTTTATTTTGTCCATGGTCAACAGAATGGGTTCATCAAACCACTGAAGCTCAACTGTCCTGTCACTTATTTCAACAACCTCAATGTCCTCAATCTTGTCACCTGTTCGGAGCATAACCGGTTTCTGGTTGTTAATGGAAAGCACAGCAATGTATTCATCATACTGGTTAAGGATAATCCCCTTAAGCTCAACACTGGGCATCTGCTTTGGTGGCTCTGGCTCTTCCTGCACAACCTCCTCTTCGGTTTTCTCCACATAGGTCCTCTCGGGGTTAAAGAGGTTTTTCTGTAAAAGACTCTCTTTTATCTCAACAACTTTAGTCTTGCTTTCAACAGTGACCATTTTTTCCTTTTTTTCACCTTCAGGAGGAATCTGCACTGGCTTATATTTTATTACATTTTGATAAAAAAATATAAGAGAAAGAAGGGTTGCAATGAAAACAGCAACCATTATCACCCTCGGTCTGCTAAACATTTCTCTTTGCCTTCTCCTTTTTAACTGTCTTTTCTGGTTTGGGTATATAACCAGTAAGGGTAAATTTTATCCTTATGTTGTCTGGTTTCTGTATATTTATCACCCTTATGTTAAGCATATCAAGGCTTAAGAGATAGGGGCTTTCAACAATGGTTTTTAAAAATTCAGTAAAGGCCTTGATATCACCTACCGCTGTTACCTGAACTGGAAGACCGACAATGTATTTACCTCGCATTAAATCCACAGGTCTCAAGGAAACAAGCCTTAAGTTGGCCTTCTGAGCTCCTTCCCTGACTATCTGCTGTATTGTGACAAGCCCGAGGGTTTCATTCTTTACAGGCAAAAAGGCATCGTTCATCTTCTCAATACGAGCCTTAATGTTGGCAAGTTCCCTTTCAATCTCCTCTTTCTGCATGGTAAGTTCACGGTATTTCTTAAGCTTTTTCTTTTTAAGAAAGGTTTCCTCTCTTATCTCCTGTCTTTTTTCAGGGATTGGTCTTATGTAATTGACATATAAAGCTATCAACAGGGCGGCCACTATTAGGGTGCCTATTCTTTTAATCATCATCTTTCAAGCTCCATCCTTATACGGAATCTGTCCTTTTTGTTACGGGTAACAATTGGAGAGGTGAATCTCACATTCCTGAACATCTCATCATCCTCAAGGGGTTTAATAAGGTCGGTGGCACTATCACTCAGACCCTGTATCTCAAAGAACTGATTGTTGTATTTAAAGTTATAAAGCCAGGTGTTCTCTGGGATCTTTTCTGTAAGCACCTGAAGGGCCCTTACAGAGACCATGGCTCTGCCCCTAATCTCCTCAATCTCTCTCAACCTTTCTTTCAGGGTTTGTAGCTCCCTGTTCATTGTCAGCACATCTGAAGCCTCAGACTTTATCTTATTTAACTCGGTGTTTACCCTCCCAAGGGCGCTTACATCCAGAAAATAGGGAATAAGATAGGATGATAAGTAAAGGATTATGGAAAGGGAAAGTAGAAGCAAAAGGGTATAGTTGTACTTAATTTTCTGCTCTTCTTTGTAGGAACTATGAAAATCAATTCTCGGTTTTTTCTTTGAAAAAACAGCCCTGACTATCTCCTCATCTGTAATGGTTATCCTTTCTTTTTTTGCTGATTCAAAATCAAAGCCTTCACAGTTTACCAGATAAAGGGGCAGGGTATTTTCACCAAGGATTTCTTCTAACTCAAAGGTAAGCTGATTGATGTTCTTGATATGTCTTATTGACAGGAGCCTACCATTGGTGATTTTTGCCAGACAGAACTTGTCGTCCTCCTTTGTTATGAAGAGGAAGTCCTGAACTGACCTCTTTATTTTTGTTAAAAAGGCCTTGTAAAGTTCAAAAAAACCAACTCTGATTGATTTTAGCTCCAGGCCGGAGGCATTGATTATGGACTTATAATGGTTAATCTGCCTTTGCAGTATAGTGCAGTAAAGCACGGTGGACTGCCCCTTATGCTTTTCAACAATGTCAAAGGTGATCTGATAATCATTAATTGGGAGGGGCAGGCTCTTTTCAAGCTCAAAGGGAAGAGCTGTCTCAAGGTCTGAAAGCTGTGTGACAGGAAGTGTCTTAAGCCCTGAAGAGCAATACCGGAAGGAGGTAAGCAAAACACAATCGGTCACATCGTATTCACTGGAAAGCCCCTTCAGCCTGTCAATGAGCTCTTCCTTTGAGTTTTCAGCCTTCAACGGAAGAGGCTCCTCCCGATGTATCAGCTTTCCCCGTTTGCTTATCCAGATGTGACAGTATCCGTCGGTAAATCTAATGACTATTGTAGCTGACATCTTCACTCCAGTAAAGGGTCTCTATCTTGAAACCCTTAGGCGATTTAACTCTTTTCACCACACTCCTGATATTATAAGATATATTGCTTCCCCTTTTCCTGCCCTCAATCTCAATGGTGAAATAGGCTGACCAGGTCTTCTTAAGCCCCTTTGATGTGTACTGGGCTGGGATTGCCCTGTAGCCACCTATTGTTTCTGTCCTCTGTCTCATTATTGTCTCTATATCAATCTCGTTCAGGCCAAGAAGTCTTAACACCTGGGCACTTGCGGTATTTATGTTTATATTGCCGGTGCCAAAGGTGGTGAAGGCTGGAAGCACCGTGTTTCCATCGTCAGCCCTTTTAAGGAAATCCTCACCAAAACCGTTTATAAGTGCAAGCTCGCCAATTACATCTATCCTTCCATTCTTAGCAGTATATCCATATTCTTCGTAGTAGTCGTCTTCAGCCCCTTTTAAGCGGTGCAGGTCATCAAAGTCTATCCAGTCCTTAAGGGAGTCTACCATCTCGTCTATCCTGTCTGCCTCCATGCCAAGGTTTTTAAAGACCTCTCTCAGTATCAACTCATTTACATAGTTGATATTTATCTTTCCCTCCTCATCTATTATCTTCACCCTGAACTCTCCTCCTGAGACCCTTATTACCTCTGGTAAAGGCTCTGTTTCTGTGTCTATATGAAACCTTCCCTTCTCATCAATGAAGTCAACGGCTGGGTCTTTGTCAGACTTTAGATAGTTTAAGACCGTGTGGTAACCAGCCATGGCAATATAATAACCCTCTGATTGCTCCTTGAAGTTTCTAACCATTGCAATGGAAAATCGGTTAGAAAGGGTAAAGTTAAGAGCGGTTATTATCAGGAAGACCATTATCCAGATGGTCATTATCAGGGCATAGCCTCTATCATTTTTTTTGGCTGTCATAAAATAAAAAGCAGGCCAGAGACCACACACAAAAGGGTAAAACCTAAATTTTAAATCCGAAACTCTAATCAAATCCTAAATTCCAGACCCCATCATCTTAAGGCTTATTACCCTATACACTAAGCCTTTCTAAAGCTCAACCTGGGTAACCCTTAGAACCTCATCAAGGGTTGTTATACCCCTTTTGACCTTCAATAAACCATCCTCTCTCAGTGTTCTCATCCCTGTGGCAATTGCCCTTTCCCTTAACTCCCTTGAAGATGCCTTTTCAGTAATCATCTCCCTTATCTCATCACCTATAATGAGCAGTTCAAATATGGCAATCCTTCCCCTGTAGCCAGTGTTTGAGCAGTGCTGACAGCCCTCTCCGTGGTATAGGTGGTCAGTATCAAAGCCAAATTCTTTCTTTATATCATCACTGATTTTATATTGAACCTTACAGTGAGGGCATATCCTTCTTACAAGCCTCTGTGCCATTACACCTATCAGCGTAGATGATACCAGATAGTGTTCAACCCCCATATCAACCAGTCTGGTAATTGCACTTGGGGCATCGTTTGTGTGAAGGGTGCTGAAAAGCAGATGACCCGTAAGGGCAGCATGAATGGCTATTGATGCAGTTTCAAGGTCTCGTATCTCACCCACCATTATTACATCAGGGTCCTGCCTGACTATATGTCTCAGGCCGCTTGCAAAGGTAAGGCCAATCTTGGGTCTAACGTTTATCTGGTTGACCCCCTGCATAAGGTATTCAACAGGCTCCTCAACGGTTATTATCTTTTTGTCAGGTGTGTTTATTCTGTCTAAGGATGCATAAAGGGTTGTGCTCTTTCCACTTCCCGTGGGTCCTGTTATAAGTATCATCCCGTAGGGTCTCTTGATCAAATCAGAGTAAAGATTAAGCAGGGTCTCATCAAAGCCGAGTTCCTCAAGGGTGATAAAGGACGCTTCTCTATCAAGAAGCCTCATCACTATGCTTTCACCATAGACAGTGGGAACTGTGGATACCCTTATATCAATCTCTTTGTCACCAAATCTGCCCTCTATCCTTCCATCCTGGGGAAGCCTTCTTTCTGCTATATTCATGGAGGCAAGAAGCTTTATCCTTGATGTAACAGCTGCCTTCATCCTTGCTGGAATCACTTCCTTTTCGTAGAGCACACCATCTATTCTGTACCTTACCCTTACCGATGTCTCTTCAGGCTCAATATGGATATCACTGGCTCTGTCTCTTACAGCATTTTCAATCAAAAGGTTTACAAGCTGAATAATGCCCTTTTCCTGGGCAAGGTCTTCCAGTTTTCCAGCCTCCTCCACGGTCTCGGTCTCAACATCCTCCTCAACATCCTCAAGAACACGCCTCATCATTGATTCCCTTGATGCAAAGACCGTTTCAAGATGATTTAATATAAGGCTTTTTTTGGCAAGCAATGGTTTTACATCCACACCGTAGGAAATCTCAAGGGCCTCAAGAGCAGAGGTCTTGCCAGGGTCTGCTACAGCCACCTCAAGCACCCCGTCCTGTAGCCTGATAGGAAGCAGACAGTTCTCCTTGAGAAACTCATAGGATATCCTCTCAATAGGGAGTTCAACCGGTAGGTCTTCCTTACTCACAACTGGGATTTCAAGCTGGATGGAAAGGGCCTGAATTAGCTCCTCCTCTTTAAGGGCAAGCTCTTCAAGTATCTCGCCTATCTTTCTTTTGTGCCCCTCTTTCTGCTGTATCTCAAGAGCCTTTGTAAGGTTGTCCTCGGTTATGTAGCCGAGGTTTATAAGTATTTCACCTAATCGCTTTTTCATATCTATTTTGTCGGCACTTTGGGCAGCGTGCCAAAAAGGTATTTGAAATCCTCATCCTCAAAGGTTACACCGCCGCCGAAATAAAGTCCTCTTCTGTTTGAGTTAAGCAGATTGTCAACACCTGTACTTAAAAACAGACCTTTATAGATATTATACTCCAAACCTAACTTTAAATGGGGATTCTTGGAATTTTCCTCATCACTTCCAAAGTCCCATATATCTGCAGAAAGCTTTAGACGGTCATCAAAGAAGAACTGATCAGCACCAAGACCGAAGGTGTTTTCCGTAACACCAAACCTGAGGGCAGTGTCACCGTATCTCCTTGCAAACTGAGCTGTAAACTCAATTTTCTCTTCCACTTCCTCTTTTTCCTCTACTGTCTTTACACCATTTACCGTGGTGATGGTCTTTTCAGTTGTTACCCTTCCGATAGGGTCAGATACGATACCGAGAATGTAGTATTTATCCTTTCTTGGTTTTAGGGTTACATTAAAAAAACCCTTTCCATCCTTTACATCGGTAAGATACTCTCCCTTAAAGGTGATAAAGGTCCTGAGCCTTTCTATCCTGTTAAGGGTCTTTCCAAGCCCCTTTGCCGCATCTGAAACTGAGTTATAAAGACTCTCATCTTTGACCAGCTTTCCGAGGGTGCCCTCGCCTTTTTCAATCCTTTCGGATATGGTTCGGACAGATTTCATTGCCTCACTGGCATTACGGGTAAGTTCGGAAAGGTGTGGTCTGTTTTCATCTATCAATGCCTTTAACTCTGAGGAGGCTGCCTTGAGGTCTCTGACCATTACAGGCAGGTCATCCTTGACCGAACTGCTCATCTGGCTGAAATTTTCAACGGTGCTCTTTATGCCAGCCCTGTTTTCCTCCACTATCTTTTCAATAGATGCGGTCAAGGTGCGTATGCTCTCCAGGGTCTCTTTCATTCTTCTGTCATTTTCTGTAATAACCCTGTTTAGACTTTCGGTAATCTTTGATAGGTTTTTAATTGTATCCTTTAAGGACCTCTTTACTTCCTCTGAGCCAAACACATCGTTTATGTTTGTGGCAAGGTTATTAAAGCTATCAGAAATCTTCGTTAGCTTCTGAACCATCTGGTCCATATCTGTTGGTTCAACCTTTCTCTTAATCAGGTCACCCTCTCTCAGCTCAGGAAGCTCAGAGCCTGGCCTCAACTCAAGATACTTATCACCAAGAAGCCCTGTACTTTTAATAAGGGCAACGGCATCCCTGTAGAGCTTTATCTCTGGATAAACCAGTATCTTTACCTTTGCCAGGGAACCTTCAAGCTCAATTGAATCAATCATACCTGCCTCAACACCAGCTATCTTAACCTTTGAGCGTTCCTCAAGGCCTGCTGTGTTTGAAAAGTAGACATACACATGGTAGCCCTCCTTCTTGAACCATTCACGGCCACTAACCTTAAAGGTCATATAGGTGAGTATGGCAAGCACAAGCAGGGCAAAAAGCCCTACCTTCATCTCCAAAGAAACACCCTTTTTCATATTCATACCGTTACCCCCTCTATCTTAATAGGTCCTGTGGCGCTTCCAGTAACAAACTGTCTTACAATGGGGTTTTCTGTGTTTCTTATCTCATCAGGGGTTCCAACCTCTATGATTTTTCCCTGATAGAGCATGGCAATACGGTCTGCAATCTTGTAAGCGCTTGTCATATCATGGGTGATGGTAACAGAGGTTACATTAAGGGTCCTCTGAAGCTTTATTATAAGCTCGTTGATGGCATCTGCCATTATGGGGTCAAGCCCTGTGGTTGGCTCATCGTAAAGAATAATATCAGGGTTGTGGGCTATTGCCCTTGCAAGCCCAACCCTCTTTTTCATTCCCCCTGAAAGCTCCGATGGCATCAGGTCTTCAATCCCTTTAAGGCCAACCATCTTTAATTTTTCTGAAGCTATCTCCCTTGCCTCACTTTCAGATACGACCTTCTGCCTTAAAAGGGAAAAGGCGACATTTTCCCAGACACTCAGAGAGTCAAAAAGAGCAGCACTCTGAAAGAGCATACCAAACCTCTTTCTCACAGCATAGAGCTGTCGTTCACTGAGGCCGGTTATATCGGTATTGTCAATCAAGACTCTTCCCCTGTCAGGCCTTAAAAGGCCTATGATATGTTTCAGTAACACACTTTTTCCAGAGCCGCTTCCACCGATAATGACCATGCTTTCACCCTTCTTAATCTCAAGCTCAACACCCTTGAGGACCTCTTTGTCACCAAAGGATTTATAGACATTATCAACCAGTATCATATTCCTTTAAAATTCCCAAAAAGGAACTCATTTACTCCTTTGTTTACATTGATGGGC
>CAZIIE010000012.1:23669-26332 GCA_964539375.1 uncultured Nitrospirota bacterium
CCCTTTGCGCCTCACTTGAACAACCAGGCTGATAAAAAGTAATCGGATATTAATATAGTCATTGATGATATCACAACAGCACCGGTTGTTGCCTTGCCAACACCCTCAGCACCTCCCTCAGCATAAAAACCCCTGTAACAGCTGATCAGGGAGATGGAGATACCAAAAAAGCAGGCCTTAATCAGACCATTGATTATATCGGACATCTCAAGGAAATTCCAGGTCCTGTTCCAGTAAGAGACCGAGCTTGCTCCAAAAAGACCCACGGTTATCACATATCCGCCCAGTATGCCGATTATGTCAGTCACAATGGCAAGGGATGGAAGCATCAGCGCACCGGCTATAAACCTGGGCACCACAAGATACTTTATAGGGTTAGTGGCAAGGGTCTCAAGGGCGTCAATCTGCTCGGTAACCCTCATTGTGCCAAGCTCGGCAGCCATTGCAGCCCCAGCCCTTCCAGCCACAATCAGCCCTGTAAGCACAGGACCAAGCTCCCTTGTCATTGAAAGGGCAACCACAGTGGCAACAAGGCTTTCAGCACCAAATCTCTTAAAGCCAGTATAACTCTGAAGTGCAAGCACCATACCTGTGAATACTGCAGTGATTAATATAACCGGAAGGGATTTTATTCCTATCTCAGACATCTGACGGAATATGTTTTTCAGCTCCAGAGGTGGCAAAAGCATCTGTCTGAGGGTGGAACATAACAGTAAAAGCACCTTTCCAAACTCAGAGGTGAAGGCAATGATAAGACCGCCAAGCCTTGCTACTGGATTCATATCAGATGAACACCCTCCTGTTTAGCCTTCCAAGTGATGTAAGAACCTCATAGGCGATGGTCTGGGTCTTTTCAGCAAGCTCAATGGCTGTAATCTCCTCTTTATCCTGCCGACCAACAATGGTAACCCAGTCTCCTTCCTTAACGCCCCTTACATTGGTAAGGTCTATCAGGGTAAGGTCCATGCAGACCCTTCCAATAACAGGCACTCTTATGCCCTTTACAAGAAACTCCACCCTGTTTGAGGAGCGCCTGAAAAATCCATCAGCATAACCAAGGGGAATGACCCCGACCCTGCTGTCTCGGGTGGTTATAAAGGTCCTCCCATAGCTGACCGGTGTGCCCTTCTTAAGCCTCCTTATAGAAAGAACAGGGCTTTTTACGGTCATAACAGGACGAAACTCCTCCTTAGAGTAGGGATTCACACCATAGAGGATCAGGCCTGGCCTGACAGCATCAAAGTAAGCATCTTTAAGGCATAGCAATGCAGCAGAGTTTGCCATGTGAAAGAAGCAGTCTTTTAATTTTTTACCTATGGAGTTTCTTATACGCTTAAACCTTTCTACCTGCTCAAGGGCAAACCCCCTGTCTTCAAGGTCAGCATCAGAGAAGTGGCTCATTATACCCTTTACATAGAGGCCTTCAAGGGAAAGGATCCTGTCAAGCTGGCTATCAAGGTTACTGCCATTAAGTCCCATCCTGCCCATACCTGTGTCAATATTTACATGACAGCCTATCCTGGTTGAATGTCTCTTTGCAAGCCTTGACAGTGCCCTTGCATAGCTTAAGGAGTTGATCACAGGGGTGAGTCTGTAATTAATTATTTCAGGTGAGATGTCCTGGTCAAAAAAAACCAGAATCTCCTTTTTTATGCCTGCCTCTCTCAACTGGATTGCTTCATTAAGGAAGGCCACACCAAAGTGCTGAACACCAAGGGAATCTAATTTTCTTGCGACCTCCGTAGCTCCATGGCCATAGGCATCGGCCTTTACAACGGCAATAAGACCTCTACTGCCTATCTTTTTTTTTATCTTCCGTAGATTGAAGGCAAGATTTTCTAAATTTATCTCAATCTTAGCGCCCCGTTCCACTATCCCTTCTGTTGCTGGACATTTTCTGAGGAATCTTCCTTTTCCACTGGCTTTTTGGGGGTTACATCAATCTCATCAGGCTCAGAGGTTGCCTTCTTAAAGTTCTTTATAGCCTTACCGATTCCGCTTCCGAGTTCAGGCAGACGGGAGGCGCCAAAAAGAATTACCACAATGATAAGAATGATAATTAACTCCTGGGCTCCTAATCCAAACATCTCTTTCCTCCTAAAAATTTTTTTAAGTCCTCAGGTGTATTTATATTAACAAAACTACATCCTTCTGGGTCTATATCAGTTAGCTCAGCTTCATCTATTATACAGCTATCCTGCTCATTAATAAAGTCTATAATCCTGTATCTTCCCTTTTCTATCCATTTATTGATTGGGCTGATGAGGCTCCTGTCATAGATGCCCAGGAGCGGATGCAGCTTACCATGAAAGGAACATAGGATAATTGAGCCTTCGTTCTTTTTTGAGAGCAAATACTCCACCAGCTCCCTTTTTATAAAGGGCATATCGCAGGCAAGGACAAAGAGTTTTTCCTCTTCAGAGGCAAGGAGCCCTGAAAGGATACCTGAAAGAGGACCGCAGGACCTCCCGATGTCTCCAACCATCCTAAGGCCAAGGCTGAAATATACCTCGGGCAGATTGGTGCTTAACAGGATGTCATCAAATAGAGGGCTCAATAGTTTAAGCTGACGGTCAATTATCCTCTGCCCTTCAATCTCAATAAAGGGCTTGAGTATGGGATATCGCCTGTTAGAGCCACCTGCAAGAATAAGTGAAAGCATA
>CAZIIE010000013.1:0-25035 GCA_964539375.1 uncultured Nitrospirota bacterium
TCCAAACACCTTGAGGCAGGTGCCCGCTGGGTAATAATCTCAGCACCAGCAAAGGAACCTGACATCACTGTCTGCCTTGGTGTAAACGAAGAAAAGTTAGACCCTGAAAATCACCATATTATCTCCAATGCTTCCTGTACAACCAACTGCCTTGCACCAATTGCCAAGGTGCTTAACAATGAGTTTGGCATTATAAGGGGTCTTATGACCACAATCCATTCCTATACAAACGACCAGAGAATTCTTGACCTACCCCATAAAGACCTCCGCAGGGCCCGTGCTGCGGCAATGAGCATGATTCCCACCACCACAGGTGCAGCAAAGGCAGTGGGGCTTGTGCTTCCAGAGCTTCAGGGAAGGCTTGATGGAATGGCCATCAGGGTGCCCACCCCAAATGTCTCTGTGGTAGACCTTGTAGCAGAGCTGCAGAGGGATGTAACCGCCGAGGAGGTAAATAGAGCACTCAAGGCAGCTGCCGAAGGCCCCATGAAGGGCATCCTTCAGTACACCGAGGAGCCGGTAGTCTCAATAGACCTTAACGGTAACGACCACTCATCCATAGTGGATGCCCTGTCAACAAAGGTCATAGAGTCTCGCATGGTCAAGGTGCTTTCCTGGTATGACAACGAATGGGGCTATAGCTCAAGGCTACGCGACCTTATCCAGTATATAATCAAGAAAGGCTAATGATTTCAGATTTATGATTTGTGATTTCAGATTTTAACTTTCAGATTTGAAGCTCTTTTAGAATTTAGAGATTAGAGCTTAGAATTTATCTTAAATAAGGGAGGTGGTCATGGTGGCAAATTCATCACCAGCCCCAATTAAGGATGTAATCACTAAACTTACTATAGAAGACCTGGAACTGAAAGGCAAACGGGTCTTTATAAGGGTGGACTTCAATGTCCCCCTTGATGAAAACCTGAATATCACCGACGACCGCCGTATCCGCTCTGCCCTTCCAACCATAAACTATGCCATTGACGAGGGAGCAAAGGTAATCCTTGCCTCTCACCTTGGTCGTCCAAAGGGTAAACCTGACCCACGTTTCAGCCTTGCCCCTGTGGCAAAGAGGCTAAAAAGACTCCTTAACAAGGAGGTAGTATTTGCACCTGACTGCATCGGGCCACAGGTAAAAAACATAATTGAAAAGATGCAGCCCGGTGATGTGGTGCTCCTTGAAAACCTCCGTTTCCATGAAGGTGAGACAAAAAACGACGAGACCTTTGCAAAGGAGCTTGCCTCACTGGCTGACTACTATGTAAACGATGCCTTTGGCACTGCCCACAGGGCTCATGCCTCTATTGTGGGGATTGCAAAGCATCTGCCCTCTGCTGCAGGGTTTTTGCTTAAAAAGGAGATAGAGTATCTTAAGGGGGTTGTCAACAATCCCATAAGACCCTTTGTGGCAATACTTGGCGGGGCAAAGGTTTCAGGTAAGATTGGTGTGCTTGAAAACCTTGAGTCCAATGTGGACAAGGTCCTGATTGGTGGCGGAATGGCCTTTACCTTCATAAAGGCAATGGGCTACGAGGTGGGAGACTCACTGGTGGAAGAAGAGATGTTAGAGACAGCCCAGAGGATAAGGAAAAAACTAAAGGAGCGGGGAGTGAAGTTTTATCTGCCTGTAGATTGCGTGATTGCCCAGAGCCTTGAACCAGGTGCTGAAACCAAGATAGTGCCAACCATGGAAATCCCCAGGGGCTGGAAGGCCCTTGATATTGGGCCTGCAACGGCAAGGCTCTTTGCCGAGGCCTTGCAGAATGCAAAGACCATACTCTGGAACGGCCCAATGGGGGTGTTTGAGATTGATGCCTTCTCAAGGGGCACCTTTGCTGTGGCAAGGGCAGTGGCAGATGCCTATGCACTGACCATAGTTGGTGGCGGTGATACTGACCTTGCAGTTCACAGGGCAGGTGTTACGGACAGTATATCCTTTATTTCTACTGGAGGCGGTGCAACCCTTCAGTTGCTTGAAGGCAAGGAATTGCCTGGAATAGCTGCCCTGACAGACAGGGAATAAATGAGAAGCCCTGCGGTTCTGCCGCAGGGCTTCTTCAAAAAGTTCTCCTTTTCTTCAGATATAGCTTATAATCATAAAATCTTTTCTTTGTTTTAAATTCAAAATCATTAAGCTGCTCATCTCAGGGCAGGTTAATACTCAGCATTGAACTTATCAATCCAATCCTTTATAAGCTGAAGCTCTCTCTGACTGAAAAGGTCATCATCCATTGCCTTGTTCTCTATAAGGGCAAGGTAAAATCTGCTCTGCTGGGATTTACCAGGCACTATATACTGCATACAGTCATCGTAGGTATCAAGGGAAATATTTTCTGCATAACCGCCTGGCTTATGGCAGTCCATACAATTTCTTTTAATTATACCTGGGTAGATGACCTTTGAGAAGGTTATCTTATCAGACACGGTATGATAGCTAAATTCTTTTTTACCCACAAGCACAGAGCCGTCCTTTGCATTTGATAGGGTTGAAAAGCTGATTGTATAATCTGTGTCTTGCTCAAGGTTCTTAAGCTTTAGGATAAGGGTATTTTCGTTAAACCAGGAATAATCATAGTCTGCAGATGGATAAATAGAAAGGGCAAACATAACATCATCAGGATTGACCGCTGATGAAAAGGAAAAGGTTATGGTCTGTTCCTTCTGAATGTAGGTTCCATCAGCAGGCTTTGGTTTTATGTAAAAGGTCCTGACCTCCTCGGCCTCCTCCTTCTCTTCAACAGGCCTTTCCTTTTTAACCTCCTTTACAGGCCTTTCCTCTTCCTCTCTGGAATAGTACAGATAATTAACCACAATAGAAAGCACAAGAAGTAGCAGGGCTATAGCTATTAAAACCTTTTTTCTTCTGTCCATTCTGCTAAAACACCTCCCTCCAGGAGTCTATCACGATTTCCTGATACTCTGCCGAGATGGCAAGACTGTCAACCGCATTGGGTGAGTAACTTATAACGGTTTTTGACTTACTACCTGTGGAGCCAGCAGCATCTTTAAGGTCAAAAAACATTCCGCCGCCTCCAACGAGGGTTCCCTTCAGATAAATAAGTTTTCCATCACCGTTGTGGTGCTCAATCTCCATCTGGTTCGGTGTGTAGACAACACCGCTAATATTCGTTGTATGGTGAGGGTCAAGGTATCCATTTGTGTAGGCAAGGGCAGGAAGGTCTGAGCCAGCTGGAAAGAAGGGATTACCACCTGCATCAGTGTAATAGGGATTTCCTGTTGCAGGGTCAACATAAAAGGGGCTGTCAGGGTCTGTGGTGTCAACAAAGAAGTCAGGTGGATAGCCTGAATAAAAACCCCTGTAGCCAAGTTCAAACATTCCATCACCTGGCTTATAGTAATCCCTCGTGGGGTCAAAGCCTGTTGATGAAGAGGGATCGGGGCTGTCCATTATATTTCCCAGTGCATTTTTAGCAGGGTTAATAAAGGTGGGCACATCAAGCACTATCTTGAAGCCCTTTCCCGTGCAGCTTGAGTAGTTTGTGACATTGAAATAGAGGGTGCCCAAAACTGCAAGCTCAGGGATGTCTGTAGTTTTTATCTTCTGGTCAGTGCATGAACCAGTAGGTGCAGCATCTACATCAACAACGATAACACCCTTTAAGGGATTGTTTCTGTCTATACCGTTTGTATTTATGTAATTTATCAGGTCTGTCAGAGAGGTAAAGTGGTGTCTGTTTGAGGTTGAAGGGTTTGCATCCATCTGGTCGGCAAGCTGAATGAACTTGTTTGTATCAAAAAGGGCCTCCGAGCCTGTGAGGTCACGAAGACGGGTCTCTTCATTGACATACTGGTTTGCATAGACCGCTGCTCCATTGTTTGTCTGGCCATATTCGTAATATTCAAACTGATCAACAGGAACATCAGGAGTTGGAAATCTGTTCTCGGTTTCATCTACAAATACAGGATTGGAGGGGTCGTCAACATCATAATAGACTGCCTTAGAGTTTGAGAATATCTCTCCGTCAATCAGATACTGTGAACCAGAGCTGTCATCGCCTTCAAAAACCAGATAACCATTTAAAAGGGCATTGTCCTTTGGCTTTGAGCTGGTATCGTAAGTATCAGGCACTGCACAGTTATATATGGCACCTCTAAAGGGATTTGCAGACGAGACCCTTGCCTCAATAGCCTTTACCACATTTCCTATCCTGGCTATGCTTCTTACAGTGACTGTGTTTGAGTCTTCTCTCACTGCATACAATGTAACCTTTGCAGTCTCCTGGTTCTGGTAATCTGTTGCATCACTGTCTGTTCTCATCAAATGGCCAAGCCCTGTATAGGGCTGGTCCTGCACAAAGACATGGTAGGAACCAACACTAATACCTGAAGGGGTAAACATCTGGACATAATCAATATCGCCATCACTGTCAATGTCATTAAATATTGAAGCTACAGCACCGGCAGTGCCTACCCTTGTGATATCGGACAGTCCCTGCTTGAAGGACTTAATAAGCCTGTTAGCCTCTGATTCAGCTATGTAGAGGGCCCTCTTGTCCAGAGTATCTGAAGAGGACACCTTGGTCTGCAGAATACTCGTATCCATCGCTGTTATTCCAAGCACCGAGACAACCACAAGCCCAAGAAGTGCCACTATCAGAGCCATGCCTTTTTGGTTTTTGATTAATCTCATCACAATCACCACCTGCCCTAAAATTTCTTTTTAATACAATCTGGCCCTGGTGAATTACAGGCTGAACAGTCAGGGTCGGTAAGGTAAATCTTAACCTCTGGCTTGTCACCACCAAAATTATTCTTAAGTGTTATGGTAACCGTTACCCAGCCATCGGAAGGGCTGAGGGTATAATCATCTATGTCAATACACTGGTTATGTGAAGCCTCACCTGATGGGCATGTGCCTGCTGTAAGGTCCTTATCCCACACAGTTGTGCCATTTATGCTGATGCTTCTAATCTTGTTTCCACCATCATTTTTCCAGTTAAAGGTGAGGCCCTTTATTGTCTGAGCAGTATCGGTTGCCTCAATCTCAAAAGTTACGGTCTTTCCAGATACTGAATAGTTCTGGTAATCAAAGGGGCAGATAATATCTGTATCGCAGGTTGGGGTTGGACAGCTACTTCCACAGCTTGAAAAGGCTGTGTCATAGATTGAAAAGTAGAAGTTTGTCCCTGTGAAGGGGTTTTTATCAAAGGTAATCTTGAACTTTCTGTAATCAGAAGTGATTATTGCCACATCCTCTGTTGTAGAACCGTTTTGAAACTGGTCTTCAGTCCTTGCACAGTCACCACTTGAAAGCTTATCAGCAGGACAGATTCCTGCCTTTGGTGAGGATTTGCCAGGGTCAGCCTCCCAGATTTTGTCCCAGGTTGCTCCTGAAGCCTCACCCTGTATCTCTATTTTTTTAACCTTGTTTGTTCCTCCTCCATCCCAGTTAAACTTCATTCCGTACACTGTGTAATCGGTGCTGCTGCTTTTAACCTTCATTTCAACCTTGTCACCATCAAGCTTGAACTCCTTAATCTCAAAGGGACAGGTTGAGGAGACTGCATTGTTAACCTGAACTGTAATAGAGGTGGAATAATCTGAACAACCTGCCTTTGAGGCGGTAACCTTAAGGGTATAAGTGCCGTTTGAAAGGGTTGTTGTATCAATGTCGTAGGTGTAATAACCGCCTGAGGAAGTCATTGTAAAAGGACCTGCCACAGAACTGCCAGCCTGTAGCACCTCCAACTGAACACTTGTTGGACTATTCGTAACACTTGCCTGAACGGTTACAGTGCCTGAAACTGATGAGCCATCGGTAGGGCTTGAGATGGTTACCGTTGGGCAGGTCATGGAGGAGGTGCATACCACATTGGACATACCACTTGCCACCGATGGGTTAGAACTGTCGGTCATGGTCTTTATGGAGTAACAGTTCTTATTACCTGCTGAAGGAAGAGGGTCTGTGTAGGGTGCAGGCATATAGGTATCTTCAACAAAATCAGTTACAGGGTTAGGAATACAGGCTGGCACAGTAACAGGAACCGTGCATCTGTAAATCTTGTGTCCAACCACACAGCCTGACACACCCGAGAGCTTTACACCTGAATAAATCTCTCCCTCGGTCCAGCTTATCTCTGCATCTGTGGAGGTCTGATTCAGGGTGATTGTGGGTGCAGGTATGGTAAAACTGTTGAAGTTTACAGGGCTTGGGCTAAAATCTGATGATGATGAGGTAAGGGTTGAGGTTCCACAGAGCCACTCGGTGTAAATCTGATATGTGGCTGCTGAGGGGTCGGTCTCTTCATAATTATGAGAATAGCTGCTACTGCCAGTTCCGCTTATGGGTGAACCGGTAATCTCAGCACTGGTAGCACCTGTCAGTTTAAGAATGTGATACTTAAAGCTCTTGGTCGGATCACCATCATCATCACTTGATGCAAGCCAGTCAAGATACACCTGGGCCCTGGTATTTTGGGGACACCACTTTACAGTGGCAGTGGAGGTGTTGGCTGGGCTTGGTGTGTCGGCCACTGGAGTGCCACTTCCTGAGGCTCCAGAGCTCTTATAATCTCCACAGACTGCCATAACTGTTACAGTGTAGTTGGTCCCAGCCGTTAGGCCATCCACCTCGGCTTCGGTGGTTGAGGCATTGGTGTATTCTGTTCTTACCTCTGTTCCTGTGGCTGCCTCGTAAACATGCACCTCATAGCCTGTTATGTTGGATGATGTTGAGGGGTCCCAGGTCACATCAAGGGCGCTTCCGTCATCACAGGGATGGTCAGAAGCAGAAACATTTGTTGGGTCATTGGGAGCTGACTTGCAGCTCACACTTTCAACCTGCTTTATGGTTATATCGGTCTTTATTGTCCTTTCAATGTAGTCGTTTATATCCTGAACCTTGTTTGTGGTTCTCAGGGTCAGGGCAATGCTCATAGAATATATGTCGTTTCTTTGTGTGGAAGAAAGTTCCGTTCCAGCTGTAGAGATATCAGTGTAGGTTTTGCTTTCTGAGTCGTAAAGGTGATAGGTGATATCCATTGACTTGATGTTCTGTATAAAGGGCTGGGGAGAACCATTGTTTGTTGCCCTTTTCAGGGTATAAAGCCCGTTACTTTCCTGAACCAGATAGTACTTTACTATCTCATTAGAGCTATCACCCACTATACTTGATGCATCAAGGTCAGAGTTAATAACGAGAATCTTTCCATCGGACTGAACCGGTGAGGTGGCAGCATACTCAAAACCCTCAAGGGCATTGCCTGTGGCATCAGTAAATGTTCCAGTAGGGTTATAGCCTGCCAGCTTTATCTCCTTGGACATTATGGACAGGGCGGTTCGTGCGAGTTCCTGAAGTTTGGTTATCTCTTCCTGGGTGCTGTAGCTTTTCTGACTCCTGATAATGATTGAGTAAATCAGTGCAAGGGCAATGCCGAAAATTGCCAGTGTTACAAGTAGCTCAATTAAGGTAAATCCCCTATTAAATTTTTTCTGTGTCATAATTTCACCTTCTGAAATACCTTGCTTATTTTATGGCTGTTGCCGTACCGGTCAGTCCATGTTGCTGAAATAACTATCTCGGCAAGCTCAGCTGAGACAGGATTGTTTGTTACATCCCAGGAATCATCGGTATCATCATCAGGGGTTGCGCTTCCTGTTGGCTCAAAGAGCGTTATGGTGGTCCTCAGGGTGATGGGCACATCGTTTAAGGTCTCCTCTTTGTAATAGTAGTTATTTGAAGAATCATAGGTCATGTCAACCAGTATGTTATCTGTGGGGGTGTCAAAGGGGGCTGTCGCATCGGAGGGAAAGGGCAAAAACTTGTACTTCTCAATCAGCCTTGATATCTCGTAGTTTGCCCTGTCCCGCATCCTTGTCTGGTTGTTACCCTGAACTGAAACAAGAAGTAACTGCATTGATGCAAGAAGGCCAAAGGCCAATATTGCAAGGGCTATTATCAGCTCTATTAAGCTGAAACCACTATTATTTATATTTATACATCTAACTGATCTCAATCCTTCCTCCAAGAGAGACAGTTATGGTCTTTGTCTTACCATGATAAGTGAGGGTTATTTTTCCTGCTGGTGTCACTATACCCCTTGAGGTAAACTGAAATTTATCCCCAGGGAAGGTTGTAGTAAGGGACATGCCCTCGGGTAACTGGTAACCTACCGTGTTTCTTCCCGCAACGGTCACATCATCAACAAGTCCGAAATCCTTTCCTGCCCCCTCACCTGGGTCAAACACTCCGTCACCGTCTTTGTCTAAAAAGACTGTAAAGGCATCGGTGTTTTCATCAAAGATAACATAGTAGGACCTGGGAGAGAGCTCTCCTGAGGTTATAAGTTCTGCAACAGACATATTGAGCCCCTCGGTCATAGACTTATAACGAGCTGTGTATATAACACTTGCAATCCTGTCAGTGGTGGTTGTGAGGGTCCAGGCCCTCGTAATCTCGGTCGTCACAGGTGGAGCAAGGGATATCAAAAGCCCCACGATGACCATAACTAACAGTATCTCAACCAGTGTTATGCCCCTTTGTGAAAGCATGGCAGAAATATTAAAGCAAATTCTATACCCAATAATAACTTATCGGAAAATAAGGGATTTTCTTTAGCACTGTGAAATCTTCTTCACAATTTATGTAATATCATACACAGGTAAACCTTTTACAGGCAATGTTAATCTAATTTACTGAAGGTGATCACTGAAGAGCAATTAATAAAGGGCCTTAAAAGGGGCGATGATGGGTATTTTGATATCCTGATACAGAGGTATCAAAGGATGGTGTTTTCACTGGCATACAACTACACTTACAATGTTGAGGATGCTGAAGATATCACTCAGGAGGTCTTCCTTTCGGTATTTAAGGGGATTAAAAAGTTTCGGGGTGAAAGTAATCTCAAAACCTGGCTATACCGAATAACCATAAATGCCTGTAGCCGTTACAACAGAAAAAGGAAACTCAGGTCTATTTTGTCACTAAACTTCCTTGATAAAACCGGCAAGGAGCAGACCTATGAGATTGAAGACCCCATAACCCCTGAACACAGCATGCTTCAGCGGGAAAGACAGAGCCTTCTGAAAAGGGCTATAAAGAGGCTTCCTGACAGACAGAGACAGGTCTTTCTTCTTAAACACAAAGAGGGGCTGAAGATTTCAGAGATTGCAGAGGTGCTTGGCTGTCCCCAGGGCACTGTAAAGGCAAACCTGTTTAAGGCCATAAGAAATCTCAAAAATTCAATGGAGGATATAAAATGAGATGTCCCCTTAAGGATGAGGATTTAATCCTTTACTACTATGAAGAGCTTTCTGAAAAGGAGATGCAGTCACTGGGGCTTCACCTTAAGGAATGCAAAGACTGTAGCTCAAAATGGAGCACACTAAAGGGCAAGCTTGACCAGATGACATTTTCCGACCCCGAGCTTGATGAAAGGTTCTGGCAGGGACTTGCAGAGCGAATTAGCCAGAAAGTAAGCACTTCAAGAAAGAGTCGGACTTTTCTGTTTCCAGTTTTGAAACCTGCCCTTTTCCTTCTGTTAATAATTGTTATGCTTTTTACTGGCTACAGATGGTACATAACACAGAAGGAAGAGCAGTTCATTGTTGAAAATCGCGAACTACTGGAAAACCTGGAGCTTATTGAAAACCTTGAGCTACTTGAGCATTTAGAGGAGCTTGAAAAATACCTGGATGAGAATGTCACACAGAGAGAGAATAACCTAATTAAATTGACATGAGGTGTTAACATGAAAAGATTGATGTACATAGCTTTTTTCATGGTGGCTATCCTTTTTATCAGTGATGTCCGTTATGTAAGAGCATCAGCCACCGAGCTTCACCCCGAAGGCAATATAAAAAGAGAGTTTCGCTGGAGCAGCCTCTCACCTGATGAGAGGGCTTTTTTAAAGAAGATGTACAGGCGGTTCAGAAGACTGCCCCCTGAGAGGAGAAAGAGGATTCTGAAAAACCTCAGAAGATTTCGTCATCTTCGGCCCGAGCTCAGAAAAAGGATACTGAGAAACTTTGCCAGATGGAAAAGGCTTACCCCCGAGCAGAAACAAAGGCTCCGCCGGTTCTTTAAAAGGTGGAAGAAACTCTCGCCAGAGCAGAAAAAGAGAATTCTCCAGAAGCTAAAAAAGATGAGGCAGGAGCCTTTTAGACCATGACCCCCTTCAGAAATATATCAACATAACGCCTGAGGGTCTTTTTTACCCTTTCAGGCCCTATCCTCTTTCCCTGAAGTATCACCTCTGACTGAAAAAAGGAAAACACCATTCCAAGGAAAATCCTTGCGCCGGTTTTTGCATCAAAGTCCCTAATTACGCCCCTGCTCTGCTGTGAACGGAAAAACCCTGCAAGGGTGTCCACCATCTCCTCAATAAAACGGGTGTAAATCTGCCTTATCTTTTCCGGGTACAGGTTTATCTCTGAAAGCATTATCCTTACAAGACCCTGCCGCTCCTTAAGGGTGTTAAAAAAACTCACCCCTATCTCAAAAAGTGCATCTTCAATGCTTAGAGACTGAAGTGCTGGTATAAGGTCCTTCAGTCGGGGCAGGAAGGTATGCTGCTTCAGCATCTGCTCAAATAGTCTTTCCTTGGATGAAAAGTGTCTGAAAAGGGTTATCTCGCTGACCCCTGCCCTCATGGCTATCTCACGGGTTGTTGCACCAAGATAGCCCTTTTCAGAAATCAGCTCAAGGGCTGATTCAAGAAGGGCCTTTCTCGTCTGAGACTTATCCCTCTTTCTACCAACCATTTAGTTAAGTCTACTTTATAGTGTAGAAAAGGTGCAAGCCAATTGTGATTTAAAACTTTGAATTATCATTCAATTAGGTTTATAATATAGTTTGATGAAGAGGATATTCAGTTTTATAATCTTATTGTTCATTCTATCAGGCTTTCTTTATATCAGTAACATCTCAGGTCGTGAAAGCCTTCCGCCGAGCTATCCAGGACACCCCGTTAGTCTTGAGCTACCAGAAATCAAGAGGGTTGTTGGCGTTGTTAACAAAGGCGAGTCTCTTTTTGACATCTTCAAAAAAGAGGGTATAAGCCTTAAATACCTGCCCGAAGTTACCAGGGCATCAAAAAAGCTTTACAATCTTGTAAAGCTGAAACCCATGAGGTCCTATGTTATTACCACCGTTAAGGAGCCTGGCTCTGATAAGGAAAAACTCAGTGTTTTCAAGTATTCCATTAATGACCTTGAATACCTGAAGGTTATAAATCATGACGACCGTTTCACCGCCCTTAGAAAACCTGTAAATTATGAGCGCAGATATGCCCTTATTTCTGGCAGCATTGAAAACAACCTTATAGATGCCATTGGCCCAACCGACGAACATCAAAGGCTTGCAATAGAGCTTGCCGAGATATTTGAATCGGAGATAGATTTTGTCACAGAACTCAGAAAGGGTGACCGCTTTGAGATTCTGGTTGAGGAGCTCTGGAAGGACAATGCCTTCAAGGGCTATGGAAAGATAAAGGCAGCAAGGTTTGTAAACAATGGTAAGACCTATGAGGCCTATTTATACAGTATTGACGGTAAACAGTATTATTTTGACCGTAAGGGAAGGTCATTGAAGAAGGCCCTTTTAAGGGCACCTCTCAGGTTCAAATACATAAGCTCCCGTTTCAGTTACCACAGGAGGCATCCTGTGCTAAAGATTGTAAGGCCCCATCTGGGAGTAGATTATGCAGCACCCACCGGCACACCTGTATCAGCTGCAGGCAACGGCACGGTGGTCTTTGCTGGCTGGCGTGGTGCCTATGGCAAGTGTGTAATTATAAGGCATCCTAACGGTTATAAGACCTACTACGGGCATCTGTCAAGGATTAAAAGGGGTATCAGGAAGGGAAGAAAGGTCTCCCAGGGCGAGATAATTGGCTATGTGGGAAGCACAGGGCTTGCCACCGGTCCCCATCTTGACTACAGGGTAAAGAAAAACGGAAGGTTCATAAACCCACTGAGAATGAAGGTGCCCAGAGACAGACCTGTGCCCAGAAAATACATGGCTGATTTTATTGCCCAGATTACCGAATATCAGGAGACGATGGCAAGGCTCTCTTCTGAAAAAGAGCCTGTTCTTAAAGCAGAGCTTCCTGCCAGCAACTAAAACCCCCTCTCTCTGCCTGCTCTTTTTAATCAGAATAAGCCTTAAGAGCCTGCTCCGATAACCCTCTCATAGCCGACAATTGCTTTTACTTCCAGCACAATCTGTTGTATTATCATACTATGAAAAGGGCTATCATTATCCATGGTCACTTCTATCAGCCGCCAAGGGAAAATCCATGGTTGGGAGTAATACTGAAGCAGCCCTCAGCTTCACCCTACCATGACTGGAATGAACGGATAAATGCTGAATGCTATGCACCCAACTCGGTCTCCCGTATCCTTAATGAAAGGGGAAGGATTATCCGTCTTGTGAACAATTACGAAAAGATTAGCTTTAACTTTGGCCCAACCCTCATGGACTGGCTACGGGCACATTCCCCATCGGTTTACTCACGCATCCTTATGGCAGACCGTAAAAGCATGGTGGAAAAGGATGGCCATGGAAATGCCATCGCCCAGTGTTACAATCACATAATAATGCCCCTTGCAAACCGTCAGGATAAGATAACCCAGGTCAGGTGGGGTATAAGGGACTTCCAGTTTCACTTTGGAAGAAAGCCCGAGGGGATGTGGCTTCCAGAGACCGCCGTTGACCTTGAGACCCTGGATATACTTGCACAGGAGGGTATCCGCTTTACCATTCTTTCGCCCCATCAGGCAGAAAGAATAAAGCCAATCAAGGGGAAAAGATGGAAGCGGGTTGAACCTGATGGGCCTGACCCTTCAAGACCCTATCTTCAGAGGCTTCCCACTGGAAGGGAGATAGTTATCTTCTTTTACAATGGCCATCTCTCCCACCAGATTGCCTTTGGTAGTCTTTTAAAAAGTGGTGAAGGACTTGCCTCAAAGCTTCTTCAGCACCCTGTTAGCTCAATCGGGCTACCCCTTCTGAGCATTGCCACTGATGGTGAAACCTTCGGACATCACCACAAGTTTGCCGAGATGGCCCTTTCCTATGCAATCAAGGTTCTTGAGGGCTCTGATGATGTCTGGCTTACCAACTTCGGTGCTTATCTGGACAGAGTTAAGCCTGACTTTGAGGTGATGATAAAGGAGAATACCTCCTGGAGCTGTGCCCATGGCATTGAGCGATGGCGGTCAGACTGTGGTTGCACAATACCCACAAAGCAGGGATGGTCTCAGGCCTGGCGAACACCCTTAAGGGAAGCCCTTGACCTCCTCAGATACCATTTTATCAGGTGTTTTCAGCAGCAGGGCTCAGAGCTCTTCAAAGACCCCTGGGAGGCAAGAAACGATTTTATAGATGTCCTGCTTGATAAAGGGCGTCTTGGTAATTTTTTGAAAAAACACCTGCTGAAGGCTCAAAACAGCTCCGATGTAAAAAGGGCTCTCAAACTTCTTCAGATGCAGAGAAACGCCATGCTTATGTACACAAGCTGTGGATGGTTTTTTGATGAGCCCTCAAGACCTGAAACCCTTCAGATACTCTCGTACAGTCTCAGGGCTATAACGCTCTATGAGGAACTCTGCGGTGATGACCTTCTTTCAGACTTTCTTGACATCCTGTCAGAGGGGAAAAGCAATATAGAAAAGATGGGCACCCTGGCAGACCTCTTCAAAGACAGGGTAATGGCAGAAAGGATTGGCAATAAAGAGGCTGCCCTAATTGGTGCCTTCTACTTCGGCCTTCATCCTGACAAAGATGAATACAGAAAGGGCAGCCTGAAAATAAAAAAAGAGCACCTCTCCGAAGAGTCACAGCCTGACACTTACAGAATGAGCCTCTTAATGGAGATTGGTGAAGAAGAGGAAAAACAAAGGGTTGAGCTATTAGTCTTTGAACCAGCAGGGCTTAAAACCCGAGTTAGATTCCTTGATAAACTGAAGGGGATTGATGAAACCACAACGAACCAGCTTTTTACATTAAAGGACCTTCTTTATGAGGAGAGGGAGCAGTATCTTCAGGAGATTTCAAGAAGAAAGATGAAGGACATTCTCTCCTTACTCAAGGGTAGTTACAGAGAGCTTGACGAGCTTTTAGACCACTACAGGGCTCACAGCCTTGAGCCTCCTACCAATCTTAAACCCATACTTGATATTGCCCTTAAGGCAGAGCTAATGGATATCCTTTTAGGCGGTAACCCAGATGAGTTGACCGAGCTATTGATAAGGCTTAAAAGGTTACCCTTAACTCTCAGGGCTGAGGAGTATGAATACCCGATCAGGCGGTTTCTTGAAAGAAGCCTTAGAAGGCTAAGTGAAAACCCTGTTTTTGAAAAAACCAGAGCCCTTGCTAAATGTCTTGAGGAACTGAAGAACATTGGCTTTAGCATCAACCTCTGGACAGTCCAGAACATATACTACGAAATGCTGATTAATCGCTGGAGGGGAAAACCCCTTCCTGATATGATTAAAAGGCTCGGGGAGGCCCTATACTTTGATGTGGAAACCATAAAAGGGCAGATTGATGAGTAGAAAAGAGCTGATTGAGGAAGTGGCCTCCTATGAGGGCATCCTTCAGGGCTACCACGATGTATGGGGCAATTACAGAGAAGCATCCTTTGAGACAAAGGAGGCAGTGCTCAGTGGGCTTGGCTATCCAGTAGAAGATGAAAAAAATCTAAAAGAGCTCTATGTGAAAAGACGGCTTGAGGAGCTCTCATCACCCCTTGAGCCTATATACTTCCTATATGAAGGGCGGTCAGGCCTTGTTACGATAAGGCTTTCCAGTGAGCTTCTTAAACAGGGCACACTCAGGCTTAAAGTGCTAAAGGACAGTGAGCCCCTTTATGAAAGGGAATTAGACCCGGAGGGGCTTATTCAGACAGGGCATGTAGAATTCAGCGGTGCCACCTTCTGGCTGTACCAGATAGAGCTTAATCCAACACTGGAGATTGGCTATTACCGATTAGAGCTTATCCAAAGGGATAATCTGTTAAGCACAGCCCTACTGGCAGTAACCCCTTCAAGGGCCTATCTGCCAGAGATTTTAAATGAAAAGCGGATTTGGGGGCTTGGTGTAAATCTCTTTGAGATTAACTCCAGAGGAAATCAGGGCATTGGTGACCTTACCGACCTTAGGCAACTGATAGAATGGACAGGTAAGAGCCTTGGTGGAGATTTCGTTGCCATCAATCCCCTTCATACAACCACAAACCAGTATCCCTATGGAATAAGCCCCTATGCTCCTATAAGCAGGCTCTATCTAAACCCCATATACATTGACCTCAACTCAGTGGATGGGGTTGAGATTGACCTGACCATGAGTAAGGAGATAGAAGAGATTAAAAAGGGAGGGTTTATTGACTATGAAGAGGTTTACCGCATCAAATATACCCTTTTAAAAAGGGCCTTTTTAAGATTTTATAAAGAGCATTACCTTAACGATACCATAAGGGCTAAGAAATTCAGGGATTATATAAAAGGGGAGGGGAAAAACCTTCAGGAGTTTGCCCTCTTTATGTCTCTTTTTGAGCATTTCTCCTCCCTGGGACTCCATCGCTGGCAGGACTGGCCTTCAGAGTATCAAAGCCCCTTGACCAGTGCATCAGAAGAGTTCTCAAGGAAAAACAGCAAGGAGCTTCTTTTTCATAAATTCCTTCAATGGCTCCTTGATGAGGAGTTAAGGGCTGTCAACGAACAGGCCAGAAACTCAGGGATGGCAATCGGGCTTTACAGGGACATGGCTGTTGGCTCCCTTTGTTCAGGTATGGATGTCTGGGCAAATCAGGATATCTTTGTGCACAGCTGTAGCGTTGGCGCACCACCTGATACATTCAGTCCTCTCGGGCAGAACTGGGGCTTTCCACCCCTTTCACCATCAGCACTCAGAAAGACTGCCTATGCCTTTTTTATTGAGCTGATAAGAAAGAATATGCGTCACGCAGGAGCCCTCAGGATTGACCATGCCCTTGGTCTGTTCAGGCTGTTCTGGATACCCGATGGCTTTAAAGCCGAAAAGGGAGTCTATGTAAGATATCCTGTTGAGGAACTCCTGAGGCTCATCAGCCTTGAAAGTTTTAGAGAAAAAACCCTGATAATAGCCGAAGACCTGGGCACCGTGCCTCAGGAACTAAGACAGCTTCTACATAAACAGGGTATGCTTTCATTCAGACTGCTTTACTTTGAAAAGGACCACTCAACCGGTGAATACCTTCCTCCTCAATCCTATCCCGAGATGGCCATCGTCTCAACCACCACCCATGACCTTCCAACCCTTTACGGGTTCTGGGCTGGTAGAGACATTGAGGTAAAGGAACAGTTAGACCGATACCCTGATGAGGAGAGCCTTGAAAGGGACAGAAGGGAAAGGCAGTATGACCGATGGAGACTCTTAAGGGCATTAAGCAGGGAGGGGCTCCTGCCAGAGGGAATCGGCCTTGACCCCTCTGAGACACCCTTCATGAAGGAGTCCCTCTGTAGAGCCATTTACAGATACCTTGCAAAAACCCCCTGTCTGCTTCTTATGATAAACCTAAATGACCTCCTCGGTATCTACGAGCAGACAAACCTCCCTGGAACCCTCACCGAGTATCCAAACTGGCAACGAAGACACCCCCTGAGGCTTGAAGATATTATGAAAAGGCCCTTTGAGTGGCTTAAACAACTCCGAAACTCTCAGAGACCTATATCCTGAATCTACCTTTAAACTACTGAGAACACAGAGCAACTATTTCCAAGCTCTAAATCTCAAATCCTAAATCCTAAACAAATTCCAAATATTAAATTCCCAATTTTTCAAATACAATTTCTTCCTTAATGTTGTTTAGAATTTAGATATTAGTGCTTAGAATTTATTCTTTCAAAAGTACTGCATTGCCATTGCCATGGTGGAGACCACTATTATTGCCCTTGTGTAACCAATGTATATCTGAAGCTTTCTCCTCATTATCTTTGCTCCCAGGTATGTGTAATACCAGAGGTAGGTGGCACTGAATAGAAAAACTATAGCAGGCAGTGCAATGCGAAGGCTACCATTTGGTGTAAAGAGCTGGGTGAGTATGGACTGTTTGTCCTGCACCACTATAAGGCTGATGCTAAGGAGAAAAAGCAGTATCCCTCTCAGCATTGCCCTTATCAGGTATCTGATGTACCTCTTATAGGATTCCTCGCTCATATTTCAGCTCCTTACTTTCATTATCGTCCAAAAACCGGAAAAACTCAAATCCTTCCCTTCTTGCATTCTGCCAGGCATACCTATTACCATAGATATAAGACTCAATCAAAGACAAGGAGACAAGCCAATGAGAAAGGAGCTTCAAACAGTCTGTGACAATTGTGGTAAGGAAATAAAGGTGGTTAAGGACATTCAGCAGGGCAATACTATTTACATGGTTCACGGTCTGTTCTGCATTAATCTTCCTGCTTTTTTCTGTGGCAAGGAGTGTTTTAACGACACCATAGAGCAGGCAAAACACATTGAATATATTGACAGGGATGATGACGGTAAGACCTTTATTGATGTGGATGTGATGATTGATGAGACCGTGATACTTGACAAGATGTACGACATCGTCTATGAGGTGGACAATCCCCTTTTCCCCACCCTTGTGATACAGAGACTCCTTTCAGTTGACCCTGAAAATGTTAAATTCCTCTATGGTCTTTCCTCCCTTTATGTTGGCTTACTTTCAGCAAAGAACACCCCTGAGCAATGGAAGCCAAAGCTCACCCAGAGGCTCAACGAGGTTGAGGAAGACCTTAAAAGGCTCAGCACCGCTGGCTTTCAAAGACTCCAGAGGCTAAGAGAGCACTTCAATGTATAAAGAGGCTGAATTTGATGTGATTGTTGTTGGAGCAGGTCATGCTGGCTGTGAGGCAGCCCTTGCATCAGCTCGCCTTGGCATGCATACCTGTCTTTTTACACTGAACCTTGACACCATAGGCCAGATGTCCTGCAATCCTGCCATAGGAGGACTTGCAAAGGGGCATCTGGTAAGAGAGATTGATGCCCTTGGTGGTGAGATGGCAAGGGTGGCAGACTCTGCAGGCATCCAGTTCAGGATACTCAACAGAAGTAAAGGTCCTGCCGTTTGGTCGTTAAGGGCACAGGCTGACAGGGTGCTTTACAGGCTTAATATGCGAAAAAGACTGGAGGAACAGAAGGGTCTTGTAATCAAACAGGCATCGGTTGAATCGCTGGTTGTGGAAGAGGGCAGGGTGAAAGGGGTTATCACATCCCTTGGAGCCTTTTATCAGGCACCTGCAGTGATAATCACAACCGGGACATTTCTCAAAGGGCTCATCCATATCGGCCTTGACAGCTTTCAGGCTGGAAGGGCAGGAGAGTTTCCCTCTATAGGTCTTTCTGAGTCTCTCAAATCCCTTGGCTTTAGGATGGGAAGGCTCAAGACAGGCACACCTCCGAGGATTGACGCAAGAACCATAGATTTTTCCCAAACCACCGAACAGTGGGGTGACGACCCTCCTCCAGCCTTTTCCTATTCCACCGAAAAAATAACAAATCCCCAACTACCCTGCTACATCACCTATACAAACGAACGGACCCATGAAATAATAAGGGGAAACCTTGACCGCTCACCCCTTTACAGCGGCAGGATTAAGGGCATTGGGCCAAGATACTGCCCCTCCATTGAAGACAAGGTTGTCAGGTTTGCTGACAAGCCAAGACATCAGGTCTTCCTTGAACCAGAGGGACTTCAGACAACTGAATACTACGCAAATGGCATATCAACCAGCCTGCCCTACGATGTGCAGATAGCCCTGGTAAGAAGCATCAGGGGGCTTGAAGAGGCTGAGATTATGCGACCTGGTTATGCCATTGAGTATGACTTTGTCTATCCTACTGAATTGAGGCACACTTTGGAGACCAAAAGGGTTCAGGGCCTTTACCTCGCTGGCCAGATTAACGGCACATCTGGTTATGAGGAGGCTGCAGCCCAGGGGCTTGTGGCAGGCATAAATGCAGCACTGAAACTAAAGGGTGAAAAACCCTTTGTGCTTGGCCGCCACGAGGCCTACATCGGGGTTCTGATAGATGACCTGGTAACAAAAGGAACCTCAGAGCCCTACAGGATGTTTACCTCAAGGGCTGAGTACAGGCTTTTACTGAGGCATGACAATGCAGATATGCGGCTAACTGAAAGGGGTTACAGGATTGGTCTGGTTGGGCAGAAGCAGTATGAGCGTTTCAGGGAAAAAAGACGGCTCCTTGAAGCTGAACTAAAGAGGCTTGAAAGGACAAGGTTAAAGCCAGAGGAGATAAACCAGCTCCTTAAGGAGCTTAATACATCGGAGGTAAAGGAGCCCCAGAGCCTTTTACAACTTCTCAGAAGGCCTGAGATAAAATACTCCCATCTCCTTAAGCTTTCAAGCCCTCCAGATAGGATTAACGAGGAGATTGCACAACTTGTGGAAACAGAGGTAAAATACAGTGGATATATTAAAAGACAGATAGAGCTTGTAAAGAGGATGGAAAAACTGGAGGGCAGAAGGATACCCGATGATTTTGATTATGAGCAGGTGCCCGGCCTTTCCCGAGAGGTTATCAGCAAACTAAAGGAGGTCAGGCCTGAAAGCCTTGGACAGGCAAGCAGGATTCCCGGTGTAACACCGGCAGCAATCACTCTGCTTATGGTGGCCCTTGAGAGGAGAAGAAGAACCCCTAAGAGACAGAGCGAAGGGATTATAAATGCCTAAGAAAAATCAGCTTGCTGACCTCAGACGCCTTATATCCCTTAACCCAAAGGATATGAGACGACAGGCACCCTATTACATATATGAAAAGCCCGATGTGGTGTTGAAGCTCCTCTTTGGTCTCATCCATTCGGAAAGGCTTAACCACATAAAAAAGGAAAACATCCTGACCCTCATGAAGTTCATAATGGAAAAACACTTTAAGCCCCCTCTACCCCAGTGGCTTATTGATGAGCTGAACAGGATGATCAAGACTGACAAGCTCTCTGGCATTGACAAAGCTGTCATACTGTCTGCCTTTGAACCAGAGGAGCTTATTGACAGGCTTGATGGCTTTGACGAGTTTATTGAGGAGTTTACCGACTACAGGGAGACCTTTGAAGACTTTATACTTGAGCAGCTTCTTTCAAACCGTTCAAGGCTTTATGACATCTACAAGGTGATAGTGGAAAAGAGCCATCCCGATGCCCTGATTGCCATGATAGATGACCTGTTAGGTTCTGACGACGAAGAGATGCTTTCCTTTTTTGAAACACTCACCTATCACGAAGACCCTGAAGTTGCCTATTCAGCCCTCAAGGCAATTGAGCTTGCCACAACCCAGGAGGCAATAGAAAAGCTCTACAGCATCTCCCGTTTAAATCCTGAACTGTCTGACCTCGCTGAAGAAAGCTATATCTCTATGATTCATGCCCTACCAGAGCCTGTTAACTTTGAGCCTTCAGAACCTGTAGATAGTAAAACCGAGATGAAGGTAACCCTGATAGACGGCAATGGTGCTATGAGTGTGTATATCGGAAAGAAATTTGCCCGAAACTCCTACACCTTTTCATCATTACTGCTTAAACAGAGTGAAGGAATTAAAGACATCATAGTGCTAACAAATCTTACCAGAGATGCCTTTGAGGAGATAAAAGGAGAGTATCTTTCCCATCTCAGATACTACAACATTCCCCAGCAGTTACTAATTAAAATTCTTAACCATTTTATCCGACAGACCCTGAAGAGCAACAGACAGATTAACAGTGATTTTATAATACTTAAAAACATGCTTAACTGGAAGGGACTTGAGCCCCAGCAGTACTACTTCTGCAGCCGTGAATACAAACCAATTGATTACAAGTTAAGGGATTTACAGAGGTTTCCCTTTGAGAGCTGGTGGCTGTACTCTGATGATGTATTTCAACTGCTGAAACCCTTCAGGGATAAGGAAATCTATGAAATACCTGATGATGTTTATCTGGAGATATCAGAGATATACCTTGATTATGCAAAAAACGAGATAGTGCCCTATACTGAGCTGTGCATTGATATAATAGAAAATTCAGGCTATAAAAACTACACCCGATTTATCAGAACCCTCTACACAATTCGTGATGAGATTCTGAACACCGAGTATGTGCCTGCTGACTCAAGGTTTATAAACCACCAGATAATTCGCACAATCTATCTTACCCTTGAAAACCTTTCAATGGGGTTTGATTCTGCAGAGAAATAAACCCGATGAGCTCTGCCTTTGAAGATATTATTAAAGGGGGAGCAGCTAATCTCGGCATAGATATCAGCCCTTCTAAACTAAATTGCCTTTTAATTTACTTCAATGAGCTTAAAAGATGGTCAAAGGCCTATAACCTCACCGCCCTCAGGGAAGAAAGAGAGATAGCCCTTCGGCTCTTTCTGGACTCTCTTTCATACCATGTTGTAAGTTGCCCTTACAGGGCTGAAAGGGCGGTTGATGTTGGCTCCGGTGCTGGATTCCCAGGTCTTGTGATGGCCCTTTTCAGGCCTGAAACAGAGTTCACACTTATTGAGCCCTCAAAAAAGAAGTCCGCCTTTTTAAGGAATATAGTAGCAAAGCTTTCCCTTAAAAGGGTCAGTGTCTTTGAGGCAACCCTTGAGGAGTTTGTCAGTTCCGAAGCAGGAGAGTTTTCACTTATAACAACCCGAGCCCTGTTTTCTGCAAAGGAGCTTTTAAAAAAGACCCTGCCCATTCAATCCAGACAGGCTGTGCTCATACTCAGCAAGGGGAAAAATTACAGAGAAGAGCTAAAGGAGCTTGAGGGACTCTCTGAAAGCATTATTTCCAGCTACAGGATTAAACATCAGGCCATGAGGCTTCCCAGTAGCAGTATTACAAGAAATTTTATAATTATAGAAAGAACAGCTTAAGGGCTAACAGATAACGCTATGAACATTATTGAGAAGGACAGCCTTATAAGATTTCCCGAGGTCTGTGTATTGAAGGCCTCTGCTGGTTCTGGCAAGACCTGGGCACTCACGCTTCGCTTTGTCCAGCTACTTCTTTCCGAAAAAGTTCAGGGCAATCACCCTCTTAACATCATAGCCCTTACCTTCTCAAATAATGCTGCAAGGGAGATGAAGGAAAGAATACTAAACTGGCTGAAAAGGGCAGCCCTTGAGCCTGATTCTAAAGAGGCAGCAAGGCTTTCAGAAATACTTGACCTTTCTGAGCCTGAAGCCCTTTCCACAAGGGCTGCAACAATGGTGGAGGAATTACTCAAGAACTACTCGGAACTTCAGGTCATGACCATTGACAGCTTTCTTGCCACCCTCTTTAAGGCATCCTCCATAGAGCTTGGCATACCACCAGAGTTTGATATTGAGCTTGACAGGGAGGAACTCTTCCGTTACAGCTTTGACCTGTTCCTCAGGGACATTCAGAAAAATAGCAAAAAGCGAAGGTTACTTGAGGAAACAGTGGACAGAATAATGAACAACCAGAAAGAGGACAGTGCCTATCTATGGAACCCTGCTGAAAGGTTAATAAAGGAGATTATTGAGCTTCACGGGAAGCTCACATCCTTTAGCAGTGAAGGTATTATTGCTTACAGGGATGACGAGACCGAGGAGCTAATGAAGGAATGCTCAAGGCTGATAGATGAGATAATCAATACTGTGCAGACAGAGGGTTTCAGTGAATACCGTAGAAGTAACCTCTGGAAGATAAAAACCGCCATAGATGAGGGCCGTTACCCCGACCTTCTGAAGATAAACTATGGAAAGCTTACCGTAAAAAAACCTTCAAGACCCAAGAGCACCTACCAGAGGCTTCAACTGCTCTGGGAGGAACTGAAAAAAAACCTCTCCGAGTATGCACGACATTACATGGAGACCTATTACAGCCCCTACCTGAGCACCTACAGGGAGTTTTTGAAAATCCTTGAGGAGACCAAGAGGCTGCTTGGCAGGATTGTGATTGATGATATCTCCTACAAACTCTCAAGATACCTTGTTACCGAGCTCATTCCTGATGTTTATCTCCGCTATGGTGAGAGAATCAACCACTTTCTTATAGATGAGTTTCAGGACACCTCACCTCTTCAGTGGACAAACCTCTTTCCCCTTATTGAAAACAGCCTCTCCGAGGGAGGAAGCCTCTTTGTGGTTGGCGATACAAAGCAGGCCATCTATGGTTTCAGAAATGCTGACTACAGGATAATGAAGGAGATTGAACAGACCAACCCCTTCCCCTCTGCAAGACATGAGGTAAAAAGCCTCCAGAAAAACTTCAGGAGCTCCCCTGAGATACTTGAATATGTTGACAGGGTATTTAAGGATAGGCTTCCCCAGAGCCCTTACTTTACAGCTGCCCAGCTAAGCGGTCTTACCGATTTTCAACAGGACTCAGCCCGTCATGAAAGGGGTTATGTTGAGGTTTATGAGATTCAGAGGGATGAGCAGACTGAACCTGAAAGGCAAAAGCTGATAGACATAATAAAGGACCTCAAAAACAGGGGCTATCAGTACAGAGACATCGCTGTGCTTACAATGGAAAACTACGATGTGGTACGACTGAGCTCCTGGTTAAGTGAAGAGGGAATACCCTTTTTATCCTACAGTAGCCTTGACATCAGAAGACGGAAGCTGACCCTTGAGCTTATCGCATTGCTTGAGTTCCTTGACTCACCCACCGAGGACTTTGCCCTTTCAACCTTCCTCCTGGGGCAGGTCTTCCAGCAGGTGGCCCTTGAGCATGCCCTAACAGTCAGGGATATTGAGACCTTTCTATTCAAAACAAGGGATAATAAGAACCGTTATGTCAGCTTCAGAGAGGCGTTTCCCCAGCTCTGGAGCAGGTATTTTGAAAGGCTCTTTCGCCTTTCCGGCTATCTTCCCCTCTATGACCTTGTGATTGAGGCTCTCAGGACCTTTTCTGTTTTTGAGCACTTTAGAGAGGAAGAGGCAACCCTTGTAAGGTTTCTTGAGGTTGTTAAGGAGTTTGAGAGCCGTTATGGCAGCGACCTCAATCGATTTCTCTCCGAGTTCAGGTCTTCCAGGGACAAAGAACTCTGGAATATTCAGGTCCCTGAAGGGACAAATGCGGTAAACATCATGACTGTTCATAAATCAAAGGGACTTGGCTTTCAGGCGGTGGTCTTTATAGCCTATGAAAAAAATAAAAATCAGGGCTTTCCCTATATCATAAATCATGATACTGAGGGTGTTACATTACTTAAACTGAACAGGACCCTGCTATCAATTAACCCCTGCTATGAACACCTCTATCAGGAGGAGCTCTACCGTCGTCAGACCGACGAGCTGAACGCCCTCTATGTGGCGCTCACAAGGGCAAAAAGGGAGCTCCACCTTCTGTGTGTAAAAAACAAAGACAGAGAAAACTATCCCTTTAATGTCCTTGTCTATCCCTACAGGTCTGATTCTCCAAAGCCTGTGCTTGAAAGTCAGGAGCTGAAAGAGACCGTTCCAGAGCTTTACTACCCAAGCCTGAGCCCTGCCCTTTACGGCAATGGCTTTTCTGATATTGAGATAGGTGCAAGAAAAAGGGGTGAATTTGTCCATGCCATCCTTTCCACCATCCACTATGATATTGACCTCCAGAGCGAGACTTTACTGAAAGGGATAAAAAGATATCTGGAGAGCTTTTCCCTGGACATCCCCTTAGAGCAAATCCTCAATGAACTGACCCGGTTTGTCTACTCACCGGACATACACAGGTTTTTCAAACAAAGGCAGTTTAGAACAGTGCTTACCGAGCAGGAAGTGGTTGACCGGTGGGGAAACCTCTACAGGATTGACAGGCTCATAATAGACCCAGAACTGATTCAAGTTATTGACTTTAAGACCGGCACCTACGATGAAGAGCAGCTAACGACTTACAAAGAACAGATAGGCCGATACATGGAGCTTTTAAGGGGTATTTACTGCCAGAGGCCTGTTAAGGGCTATGTAGTCTCCTTTGAAAACAGACAGGTCATAGCAGAGATTTAATAGGAACTGCTTATCTCAGGATGACATCCCTTACAATCCTGCATGGGAAAGGCAACCTTCAGATGACAGGCCCCGCAGAACTTTCCC
>CAZIIE010000014.1:0-24999 GCA_964539375.1 uncultured Nitrospirota bacterium
GAAGGGGACCACCTGTGCCTCTGTCCAGTGCAAGCTTGCAGCACCTTATGGCATCTATGGCACAGCCAGCTGAATTAGGCGAGTCCTCTACTGAAAGCCTTAACTCAATGTTCATTGGCACATCACCAAATATTCTGCCTTCCATACGGAGAAAACATATCTTATTGTCCTTCAGCCAGGGAATATAATCAGAAGGACCGATATGGATGTTTCTTTCATCAAGAGGCTCTTTCAGCACCGATTGAACTGCCTCGGTCTTTGATATCTTTTTGGATTTAAGCCTTTCCCTTGCAAGCATGTTGAGAAAGTCGGTGTTTCCGCCTGTGTTCATCTGGTAGGTTCTGTCTAACTTAACACCACGGTCTGAAAAGAGTTTTGCAAGGGTTCTGTGGGTAATGGTTGCCCCAATCTGTGCCTTTATATCATCGCCCACTATGGGGATACCCCTTTCTCTGAATTTGGTTGCCCAGAGATTGTCAGAGGCAATAAATACAGGCATGCAATTAATAAAGGCAACACCTGCCTCAAGGCAGCACTCTGCATAATACCTGGTGGCATTTTCAGAGCCAACTGGAAGGTAGTTCAGGGCAATTTCAGCACCACTCTCCTTAAGCACCTTCACCACATCAACCTCTGGTTCATCGGATACAACAAAGGTCTGCTCCTCTGGATACTCCTTCATGTGGGCTGCCACGCCATCCATGACCTGCCCCTTCATTACCTTTACTCCCATCTCAGGTATATCTCTCTGAAAAACGGTAGTGCAGTTTGGCGGTGCAAAGATTGCCTCAGACACATCACGGCCTACCTTTCTTTTGTCAATATCAAAGGCTGCAACAACCTCAATGTCAGAAGGGCTATACCCTCCAATGTCCCAGTGCATAAGCCCTATGGCGTCTTGGGGTTTTTTGTCTTTGTAGTAATAGATACCCTGAATCAAAGAGCTTGCACAGTTACCAACACCAAACACAGCTATCTTGATCTTCGCCATAACCTATGCACCTCCTTCTAAGATAATGAGGCTGTTAAACAGCTCTTTTATTGGAAACTCAACCTATAAGCCTAAAGAATTTTACCCTATATCAATCGAGAATTACAATGTAAAGGGCAAGTTAAGGCCCTGTTTATTAACAGCTTTAAAGCATATCATGCTAAATGTTTTTTAAGGACAATCAGGGTCAAAGTGCTGGAAAGTTAATCAAGGAAATGTGTATATTAAAATATAAAAAATTTCAAAATATTTTTCAAGACTATTTTTATGAAAAGGCATTTCAAATTTCTCCATATATCTGACCTTCACATCGGCAGTCGTCATCCCCTCTGCCCGCCTGGTGAATCAACAGAAAAGAGGGAACTCTTTTATGGGCTATCCCTTAAAGGGCTTCAAAGGGCGGTTGATTTAACAAACAGAGAATCCCTTGATGCCCTTTTGATTGCTGGAGACCTTGTGGAATCATCCACTTTGGATTACAGGGTTTTGGATGATGTGTTCAGGATACTGGCAGGATGCAAAGCCCCTGTAATAATTGTTCCAGGCAATCATGACCTTTATCAGAATGTGTACAAAAGGGCAAAACTTGATTTTTACGGTATCAGGGTACCAGAAAACCTATTTATCTTTTCAAGCCCTTCCTTCACTTCCTTCAGGATAAAGGGCGTGAATATCTATGGTATGGCAAACACCACACCAGATGTTAAACCCTTCAATGGGCTGCCTGTCCTAAACAGAGAGGAAATAAACATTGCATCCTTTCACGGTTCATTGCTTTCCTTTCTTCCACCTGGAAAGGAGCCCTGGTTACCCTTCAGCAGTGAGGATGTTATTGATGCTGGATTTGATTACATAGCCCTTGGCCATTATCACAGTTACAGGGAGATAAAAGACAGCGAAGGTATCGTGAGGGCAGCCTATTCTGGCTCACTGATGCCAACAAACAGAACCGAAACCGATAGGCGGGGAGGACTGATTGTAAAAATAGAAAGAAAAGATGGGCTTTCAACAGTTGATTTAGATTTTGTTCAGTTAGCTCCCTTTTCAGTCAGAACCCTTGAGTTATCCATAACCGAAGAGCATAGTATTGAAGAAATAAAAGGGATGATTCTTTCTGAACTACCCCAGACAGAGCGGGTAAATACCTATCTAATAATCAGGGCAAGTGGCACTGGTGCTTCACTGCTGGAGAGGGCTAAGGAAGAGATAGCCGAGGGTTTTCTCCATATTGAACTTGATACCTCAGGGATGTTTTCTGAAAATATGGATAGCCTTCTTTCCTCCTATAACCCAGAGAGCCTTACAGGACGCTTTGTCAAAGCTATAAAGGAAGAGATGGTTTCAGCTGAGCCTTCATCAAGGATTATTTTAAGAAATGCACTCCTTTATGGTCTTGATGCCCTTCGTGGACGGGAGATAGAGCCAAGGTATGAGACTGAAAAGATTCAGGGCTAAAAATTACAGGGTATTTAAGGAGTTTGATTTTACCTTCCCTGATGAAAATTGCCTTATCGTTGTGGATGACAATGAGGCTGGAAAATCCTCTCTACTTCTTGGTATCCTCTACTGTCTTTACTCCCACAAAAAGGACCCCTCTATAACCTCAGATAGTCTGCTTGAACTTGAGTTTAGCCTTAAAGGTGAGCTTTACAGGGTTATTGCTGAGGGGACGAAAAAGCGTCTTTATAAAAACGAACGGGATATCACAGCTCAGGTGTATAAAAAGGTGGGCCGCTCCTACAGATACCTTATTGGAGAGACCCTCCTTGACCTGAACGATGAGGAGTTTTTAAGAACTGCCCTTGTAAAGCAGCATGAGCTTATCCGGTCAGAGCTTTCCTCACAGGCTTCATCACTGGTGCCTAAGATACAATCTATGGTTGAACTATCATCGGAGGGTCAGAACTCTGCCCATGCTATTGAGCTCCTAAAAAGGGGACTTCAAAAAAATTACCCCCGCATCACCCTTAAGAACAGGGCAAGAGGAGATGCCAGACAGGAGCTTAAGGCACTTTCAAAAAGGCTTGAAGAGTCTTTGTCAGTGAAAAATCATATAATTGAAAAACTCTCCCATGAAGAAGAGATAATCAAACAGTACGAGTCAATCCTTGAGGATATTAAAAACACCAGACAGAAAGCAGGGCTTTACGAACTCAAAGCACTCCTTGCAAGGCTCAGTGAGGAGGATAAAAAAAGAAAGGAGATTTTGAGCCTAAAGGAGGAGTTAAAGTCACTTGAGCCCTACCCTTCATTGAGTTCAGCTGAAGCGGTTGAGATAGAGTCTGAGTTAAAGGGAAAAAAGCTGTTCCTTCAAAGGGAAAGGGAAAGGCTAAGCATGAAGGTTTCTGAGCTAAAGGCTTTAGAGAGAGAGCTTAACTTTTCTGAAAAGCAGTTACTCAATTATGCTGACCTCAAAGGTCTTGACATCGATGATGCCATAAGGCTTCAGGAGCTATCAACCGCCCTTTCAGTAAACCTCAAAGAATACAATCAGGCAGAAAGGACCCTTGAGGAACTCAAGCACGCCTTTCCAGTTTCCCTCAAGGAGTTTTCCCTTCTTCACAATAAAATACAATCCCTTTCAGCTCAGGACAGGAAACTCCTTGAAGAATACCCCTATGAGCAAAAAAGGCTCAGTGAGCTGGCCGATAAATTCAAAAAGCTTGATACCCTAAAGAAAAGGAAGGCAGTTTTCTTAACCCTTGCTGTCTTTTTTGCAGTTCTTGCTATTTCTCTTTCCTTTCTGCACAAAGGCTTTTTATCCCTTTTACTAATTTCTTTGATATTCATTTATATCTCACAGAATCTTTCAAAAAAGATAAAGACCTTTCAAAGCAAAGAGGAGCTTGAGGGTGTCAGGGCTGAAGATGTAAAGACCAGATTGATACTTAATGAAGAGGGTATTAGAAGAATAAAGGAGCTATACAGCATTGATAGCTCATCCTATGTTGAATACCTGAGACTCTACAGTGATTTCAAAAGGATTACCGACACTGAAAAAGAGCTTTCAGAACTTTTAACCCAGAGGAAGGAATTAATAAAGGAGATAAACAGCATTTTCCCCTTCAAAGATGAACCCACTCCAGAGACTGTAAACAGCCTTATTGGACGCATTAAACGGGCAAAGGAGCTAAAAAAAGAATTAGAACTAAAGGAACAGGCCCTTAATAAGGGCAGAACCGATATTGAAGGGATTAAAAAAGAAATTGAACAGGCCCTTTCATCCGTAAGGGATATTATCAAAAAGAGGTTATCCATAGATGTGGAAGGTAAGAAAGAGGAGGAGCTTTTTTCCGATGCCTTTGAAAGGCTTGAGCGGGCAAAAAGGGCGGTCAAGATTAAAGAGGCATTAAAAAACATTGAGCTCCTTGATGAAGAAAAACTTCAAGAGCTTGAAAAAAGGGTATCAGAGCTTTCAAGGGAGCTATCCCTTGAAAAACCCCCGGAGCATGAGTCTTCCTCTAACCATTACGAAGAACAGGCAAAGGCCATGCACACAAAGCTGAACCTTTTACATGAAAGGCTTAGCAACTTTGAGGCTAAACGCAGGGAACTCTTTTCATTAAAAGACAGCCTGAGAGAGGTTGAGGATAAAATCCTCTTTTACAACCAGAAAATATCCGAACTCAATCAATACATAAAGGCAGTTGAAAAGGCGCTGCTTTTACTTCAGAAAATAGCCTTTTCTAACTACTCACTCTGGGCTGAAAGGCTAAACCATGATGCCACAGAGATATTAAAAAGCATAACAGGAAAAAACCGAAGGATACATTTTGGAAAGGACCTGAACTTCAGAATAGCCTCTGAAAGTGAGGACCTTTCTGAAGATGATATAAACTGGTTTCTAAGCGGTGGAACTGCCGAGCAACTTTACCTTGCCCTGCGAATAGCGGTCCTCAGGCACCTGAAGCCCGATGTAAAAATCCCCCTGATTCTGGATGAGCCCTTTGCCCATGCTGATGATCAGCGGTTCCTGAGGGCTATGAGATTTATTACTGAAAGGCTTTCAGAGGAAAGGCAGATCATTATCCTGAGTTGCCACAGAAAGAGACATCTTGATATCAGGGATAGACTAAAGGGAAACTTCTATATCAGGGATGGCATCACCTGACAAGGTATCTCACAACCAGAAACCCACCGATTAACAGGACCATAAACACTATGGTCAGGAGATTGAAGTATCGGTCAATAAAGTCCCTGATGCTTTCTCCAAAAAAGTATATCAGCGTTGAAACAAGAAAAAACCTTGCCCCTCTACTCAACAATGAGGCAACTATGAACACAGGAAAGTTTACCCTGAAAAAACCAGCCGATATCGTAAAAACCTTATAGGGTATGGGGGTAAATCCCGCAGCAGCCACTGCCCATGCCTCGTACTTTAAAAAATACATACGAACATTTTCAAAGGTCTGGTAGTCTATGTAATGAAACAGAATCTGTTTTGCAATATGCCAGAAGTTTAAACCAATGTAAAAACCAAATATTCCACCGATAACAGAACCTGCTGTACATAGGAGTGCATAAAACAGAGCCCTTTTAGGTCTTGAGATACAGAGCATAATCAGAAGCACATCTGGCGGCACCGGGAAAAAGGAAGCCTCTGAGAAGGCAAGCAGAAAAAGAGCCGGCGAGCCATAAGGTGTATCTGCCCAGTGTAATACCCACCTGTATAATCTTTTAAGATGATTCATAGGGATGTATTTTAACAAATCAGATAAGTCTTTCCCACCATAGCACCGCTATCTCAGTCCAGTCCCTTTGAACAATCCTTCCATCTATAAAGGCTGTTTTCTGCTCTTTACCTGTAAGGGCTGAAAACTCCCTTACCTCATTTTCATCCTCAAAGTGGAAACTACTGTCACAACGATAATTCCTTATATACAGGAACTGGTAATTATCCTGAAGTCTGTCAATCTCTTTAAAATCAATAGTGAAAGACTGGTTTATCTCTGTGATAAGACAAACATATTCAGGTAACAGGGAAAAGACCTTCTTCATTCCACCCTTTATACCGCCCTCGGTTAAATGCAGGCTGTTACAGCAGAGAATAAGGTTAAACTTCCTGCTTTCGCCAGCATAATCCTCCCACCTGGTGTTTAAGATGTCAACGGAAGTATCGGTTTCAATGAGTTTATTTTCAAGTATCTTAATCATTCCCCTTGATGGCTCAAGGGCGGTAACTTTGCAACCCAGGGCTGTAAGGGGTATTGAAAGCACTCCTGTTGCAGCACCCACATCCAGTATCTTCCAGCCCTGCTCTATCATTTTTGTAAGCTCAAACAGTATGGGTCTATGGTACTGACCACGGCTTGCCCATTTCTCATACCAGGGTGCAAATCGGTCCCAGAAGTCAATGTCTCCTTTAAGGGTTGTCAGGTTCATATTATTAGCATAACAGACTTTCTGTATTTTTAACCTATCAGAAATCTTATAATATAGTATGGGCTGGAAGGATAAAAAGAAAAGGGAATACCAATGTGTTGCCTGTGGCAAAAAGGTGCGCTTTGCCTGGACCTGCAATTGTGGCTTTGCCATGTGTCAGGAGTGTATGGAGGAAAACCTCTGGGGTATGACCTGTAATAACATCACCTGGTACTGCCCTGATTGTGGCAGGGAGAATAATTTTGGCAATCAGTAGGAAGTGGTGTATTGGTGTATTGGTGTATTGGTATAGTGGTATAGTGTTATAGTGGTGAAGTGTTTGGTTGGAGGCTGGGAGAATGGGTGATAAATCTGAGATAAAGAAGGCTGAGGCCAGAAGTGATGAAAACACCTTGGGCGTTGAATGTCGATGCAAGGAATCAAAGAAAATGTCTTTGAAGGAGATCTTAAAGACCGCAATAAAGGACCTTTTTGGAAAGGGAAAAAATAGTTAATTAAAGTGGAGGGGCAGTGCCCGAGGCACTGCCCCAAAAATGTTTATAGGGCAAGCATCTCGGCAAGCTCAAGACAGTCCTTGCTTTCACGGTCAGAGGCCTTACAGAGACTATCCATTATATCCTCTTCGGGTGTCTTGATTGGCTTTATGTTGTAGTTTTCCACAAGGAAGTTAATCACCTTTGGTGTTAGAAAGGCTGGAAGCGATGGTCCAAGCCTTATATCCTTAATGCCAAGATAAAGAAGCGTAAGCAGTATGGAGACAGCCTTCTGCTCGTACCATGAAAGCACCAGTGAAAGAGGTAGCTCGTTCACACCTACATTGAATGCCTCAGCAAGGGCAAGGGCAATCTTTATTGCCGAGTAGGCATCGTTACACTGGCCTATGTCAAGGAGCCTTGGTATACCGTCAATATCTCCAAGGTCTTTGTCAAAAAACCTGAACTTACCGCAGGCAAGGGTAAGAACCACGCAGTTACGAGGCACCAATTCCACAAATCTGCTGTAGTAATCCCTTCCTGGCTTTGCACCATCGCAGCCGCCTACAAGGAAGAAATGCCTTATCTTACCAGCCTTGACTGCCTCAATAATTTTGTCAGCTACTGAAAGCACGGCATTTCTTGCAAAGCCTGTCATAACAGTCTTACCAGGGATGTCTTCCTTAAAACCAGGAAGCTCCATTGCCCTTTCAATCACAGGGGTAAAGTCATGATTATCTATATGCACAACACCTGGCCAGTGAACAGGCCCTGAGGTAAAGATGTTTGCCTTGTAGGAATCAAGGGGTTTCTGGATACAGTTTGTGGTCATTAGTATGGCTCCAGGAAACTTTGCAAACTCCTTCTGCTGGTTCTGCCAGGCTGTGCCATAATGGCCAACCAGGTGTTTGTATTTTTTAAGTTCTGGATAACCGTGGGCAGGGAGCATCTCACCATGGGTATAGATATTTATTCCCTTTCCTTCGGTCTGTTTCAGAAGTTCCTCAAGGTCTCTGAGGTCATGGCCTGAAACCAGTATGGCCTTACCCTTCTTTGCACCAAGTGATACTTCAGTGGGCACAGGGTCGCCATAATGGCCTGTGTTGGCAGCATCCAGAAGTTCCATGGTCCTGAGGTTTATCTCACCACACTTAAGTGCAATCTGCACCCAGTCGTTAAGGGTTAACTCCCTGTTAAGCATATTTGAGAGGGTCTCGTGAATAAAGGCATAAATGCTGTCGTCCTCCTTACCAAGCACCCTTGCATGCACCGCATAGGCTGCAATACCCTTTAGCCCGTACATTACAGTATGCATGAGAGAACGGATATCAGGGTCATCATGAAGTGACTGGATTCCATACAGGGCACCCTGCCCTACCATACCGCTGATATCACCAGCAGGAATAAAGTTTGTGGCATCATTTTCCACCGATACCTTTACCTTCTCTTTCAGTCTCTCCCTGAGCTCAACCGCCCTGCGGACAAGATTTGCTGTGGCCTCTTCATCAAAATTAACATTTGTGAGGGTGGAAAAAAGTGCATCGGTTGTAAAGGCATTGACCTCACTGTCAACTATTCCCTTCTTCCTTGCCTCTATGGCATATACTGAAAGCCCCCTCAGGGCATGCTCTAACAAATCCTGTAATGAAGAAACCGTTGGTGGTTTCCCACACACACCCACTGTTGTGCAGCCCGTTCCCTTTGCTGCCTGTTCACACTGATAACAGAACATAGTGATGAACCTCCTTGATGTTTTTTATTTTTTTGATGCCCATGGCATCCTCTTGTCTTAATTATGTTTTAAATTATTAATCATCAACAATGATATAAATCATAATTTTGGATAAATTTTCCTTTATCACTGAAGTTCCATCAACCTTTGGCCTTCAGCCTTTAGCCTTCGGCCTTTAAAAAAATGGGGTTCCAAAGGGGCGGAGCCCCTTTGAGGGGCTATGCCCCTCAAACTCTTTCTTTTATATGGAAAATTTTATTCCTTATTGGGGTTTCAAAGGGGCGGAGCCCCTTTGAGTAATCAACTCGGGTTTATAATCTTTTTTTACCTCTGTTATAATTAAACTTGCTTTACTAAACCTTACAAAGGGAAGGACGATGACCGAACTTTTAGGACTTGATCTCTCAATAGCCTCTGAAGAGGTGATATCTCTTTTACTTGAAAACCCTGCTGATGAGAGGGTTTTTTATGAAATCCTTGAGGCAAATAAACACAGGCCTGAAGTGCTCAGGCTTCTTTATGATTGTCGCAGGATACCCGAACCAGTTATGAGAGAGGTAGCCTCATTGCTCAGTCTTCCAGTGAAAGCCTCAACAGCTATGGTAGGGGCTGAAGAGGAGATAGTTGATGCTGAGATAGAGCCAGAAAAGGCCCAGGAGCAGGCAAAGAGCCTTCTACAGAGAATACAAAGGCTGAGGATTGGCGAAAAGATACAGCTTGCCCTAAAGGGTGGAAAGGAGATTCGTAATATCCTCATAAGAGACCCCAACAAAGAGGTGGTCCTGAAGGTGCTTGAAAACCCAAAACTTACCGAAAGCGAAGTTGAAATGGTGGCAAGAAATCCTGCTGTTCCCGAAGAGGCACTCCGCTACATAGCAAAAAAGAGAGACTGGATAAGAAGGTATTCGGTGAAGGTGGCACTTGTGGGAAACCCAAAAACCCCACCGGGCATTTCAACCACCTTTATCTCCCATTTAAGGATGACCGACCTCGTAGTGCTGGAGAAAAACAAAAACATACCTGAAGTGGTAAGAAACGCTATCAAGCGATACATTAAGATGAAGAAGAGGTAGCTCATGAAGCCCGACTTTATCAGCCCATCAACCTGGGATAAGGTCTTAAACTTTATTGCCTCCTCTGACAGACCCACTCCCTATCTCCTGATTGACACCGAGGTGGTTAGTGAAAAAATCTCAACCATTGGAAGTAATATTGATAAAGCAAAGGTCTTTTATGCCATAAAGGCATTGCCTGATGGAGCAATTGTCAGTTTTATAAATTCTGCAGGATGGGGTTTTGAGGTAGCCTCTGAGGGTGAGCTAAACCTCCTTAAAAACCTCTCTGTAGAGCCTCACAGGATAATATCAAGTAATCCTGTAAAGAGCCCCACTTTTATAAAACAGGCCTACAAATACGGTATAAAGCTCTTTGCCTTTGACTCAGACAGTGAGATTGAAAAGCTAAGCCTCTATGCCCCTGAAAGCAATGTTTATATTCGTCTTTCCGTTCCAAATGAAGGCAGCGACTGGCCCTTGAGTAAAAAATTCGGGGTAGAGCCTGACAGAGCACTGAAGCTTCTTCTAAAGGCAAAAAACAGAGGGCTTAATCCAGTTGGTCTTACCTTCCATGTTGGCTCCCAGTGTAAGAATGTCTATTCCTGGAGCACAGCTATTAACAAGGCATCAGAACTCTGGCACAGGGCAGCAAAGAAGGGTATAGATATGAAAATACTGAACATAGGTGGTGGTTATCCAATCAGGTACACAAGAGATGTGGTAAGCATAAAGGAGATTGAAGAAAGGATTAACAAAGAGATAAAGGATAAAATACCCGAGGCAGAGGAGGTTCATATTGAGCCTGGAAGGGCTGTTGTAGGCGATGCTGGTATATTTGTAACCTCGGTTATTGGTAAGGCTCGCCGTGGAGATGAAAACTGGCTGTATATAGATGCTGGTGTTTTCAATGGCTTAATGGAAAGTATTGGAGGAATCAGATACACCTATGTGGTGGGAAGCAGGGGAAGAAAGAAACGATGGATACTGGCAGGGCCAAGCTGTGACAGTTTTGATGTGATTGACAGAGATGTCTTATTGCCAGAGCCAACCGTTGGAGACCACCTTCTGATACTGTCTGCTGGAGCATATACCATAAGTTATGCCTCTGAGTTCAATGGCTTTCCGATACCCGAAACAATAACTATTTAGACCTACCAGTCGTTACGCTCTCTTTTTTCATAATAATCAAGGATACTGTTTTTGTTGTAATAGTCGTAGTCATCCTCTTCATCCAGATCTTCATCTACATATCTGCGTTTTTTTACTAATAGCAAAACAAAACCAGCCACTGTTATAAGGGCACCGAAGAAAAACAGTATCTCATAAATATTGTTAGAGATAAAATGCACCCAGGTATAGCTACTTTTTAATTGCTCTTCCCAGTCTTTAACCAGCTCCCTGAAGGGAAGCCCTGAGACCTCTGCCATTACATTTTCAACATCCTTTCCTCTGGAAGCCCTCTGAATTACGGTTATAAGACCTCCTTCACCATATTTTTTTATAAAGTATTCTATAAAGCTTTTACTCTCTTCATAGGCAAGCATCAATGAGTTTTTATCGGAAGGAAAAACCTGGCTTAGCCGCCAGAAGGGAATGAGCCTTCCAGAACTCAAAGCAGCCCTTAGCATACCCCGCTTTTTCAGGGGATAAAACTCATTAAAACCACCTGCAACCCACTGGGCAACGCCTTCATCAAACCAGCGTGGAAACCTTCCTGTACTGTTCAGTGCAAGGTGGGCAAGCTCATGCTTAAGGGTGTCTTCAAGGCTGAAGGGCTCCTTCATCTTTGAGTAATCAATTACGACCAATGATCGTGAAGGCACAGCGAAAGCCATTATCATGTCCGTTCGGGCTACTTTCACAAAGTCAAGATGGTTTTGATAAAGAACAATGCTAACGGGTTTTCTGACAGGGCGCTTTAATTTTCTCTCCACATAGCCAAGGCACTCAGGAAATAGCCTTTTCACCTCAGCTGATGCATCCTCAAGGTGGCTTTGAAAGCGTATCACCAATCCATCACCCTTTGTCTCAAGCCACTCTGTGGCCTCTGCCGTTGATAAAAACAAAAAGAGGAACCCACTAAAAAGCAGAGTTCCTCCTATTATTCTTTTAATGATTTTTCTATTTTTATGCCTTTGACTTGTCAACAAGCTTTTCCTTCTTAAGCCAGGGCATCATGGCCCTTAAACGCTTTCCGACCTCTTCAATAGGATGGGCCTCACCTTTCTTTGTAAGGGCATTAAACACAGGCTTTCCTGCCTTACACTCAAGCATCCACTCCCTGGCAAACTCACCTGACTGTATCTCCTTAAGAATCTTCTTCATTTCAGCCTTTACTGAATCATTAATAACCCTTGGCCCCCTTGTGAGGTCACCATACTGGGCAGTGTTACTTATGGAATAACGCATGTTTGCAATTCCACCTTCATATATTAGGTCAGTTATGAGTTTTACCTCATGAAGGCATTCAAAATAGGCCATCTCTGGTGCATATCCTGCCTCAACCAGTGTCTCATAGGCTGCCATGATTAAAGAGGTCAGCCCACCACAGAGCACCACCTGCTCACCAAAGAGGTCTGTCTCGGTCTCCTCTCTGAAGGTTGTCTCAATAATTCCTGCCCTTCCGCCACCGATTGCAGAGGCATAGGCAAGGCCAATCTCTTTGGTATCCCCTGAGGGGTCCTGATGAATGGCAAGAAGACAGGGAACACCGCTTCCCTTGGTGTACTCGCTTCTTACAAGATGTCCAGGGCCCTTTGGAGCAACCATGAACACATTAATATCCGATGCTGGCACGATCTGGTTGAAATGAATGTTAAAGCCATGGGCAAAGGCAAGATAGGCACCTGACTTCATGTTAGGTGCAATTTCATTTTTATAAACATCGGCCTGAAGTTCATCAGGAAGAAGCATCATGATAACATCTGCCTCAGAGGCTGCCTCTGAGGGTGTCTTCACGGTAAAACCTGCAGCCTCGGCCTTCTTCCAGCTTCCACCCTTTCTGACACCGATTATTACATCCATTCCACTGTCCCGAAGGTTATTTGCATGGGCATGACCCTGACTTCCATAACCCATGATACAAATCTTTTTGCCCTTAAGCACATCCAGATTTGCGTCTTTATCATAGTAGACCTTGATCATAAAAACCTCCTTTTTATGTTTTTTGTCAGATATTATATTACAATGGTTGGAGGAAAAACCAGAAAAAATCTACTTTTTTCTTGAACCGAACCCCTTCTTTAGGGCTAATCTTTTCAGGGCTGCGATGTGGGAGGTGATATCTATCTCCTTTGGGCAGACCTCTACACAGTTAAAAATAGAATGGCATCTCCAGAGACCGTGGGAATGGATAATCCTTTTGAGACGCTCTTCGGTAGCTTTGTCTCTTGTATCAAATATAAACCTGAAGGCCTTAAGAAGTGCAGAGGGGCCGAGATACTCCCGATCAGCCCAGTAAACAGGGCAGGCTGAAGTGCAGGAGCCACACATAATGCAGGTTATGGACTCAACGAGCCTTTCCTGCTCCTCTGGGCTCTGAAGCCTCTCTCTTTCAGGGGGAGGTTCATTGTTTATAAGATAGGGCATAACCTGTTCGTTCTTTGAAAAAAAGGGCTCCATGTCCACCACAAGGTCCTTAATCACTGGATAGGCCTCAAGGGGCTCAATCTCAACTGTATCGGGCAGGTCTTTTACAATGCACTGGCAGGCAAGTCGGTTTCGTCCGTTAATCTTCATTGCACAGGAACCACAGATGCCATGGGCACAGGAACGTCTGAAGGTCAGGGAGCCATCCTGCTCGTCTTTAATCTTTATAAGTCCATCAAGAAGCCTGTCCGTTGGCTCAAGCTGGACATGATAACTCTGCCAGTAAGGGGCGCTATCCTTTTCTGGTTCAAAGCGTCTTATCCTGAATATAAGGTTTCTCATATCAGTACTTCCTCTCCTCGGGCTGAAATCGGGTTATGCTTACAGGTTTATAACGAAACTCTATTTTGTTATCTCCTTTAAAGACCATTGTGTGCTTTAACCAGTTTTCGTCATCCCTGCTGGGGTAGTCTTCCCTGTAATGGGCACCTCTGCTTTCAGTGCGATTCAGGGCAGAAAGGGCTATAACCTCTGAAAGGGTAATCAGGTGGCCAAGCTCTATAGCCTCAAGAAGCTCGGTGTTAAAGCCCCTTGACCTGTCCTTTATCCCTACTGACCGATAGGCTTCCTTTATCTCCTTTATATCATCTATCAGGGTCTCAAGGTGTTGTCTGGTTCTGAATACTGAACAGTGCTCCATCATCTTTGCCTGAAGATTTTTTCTGATCTTTCCTGTTTGTTCACCTCCTCTGGAATTCCTTATCCGCTCTATCTCATCAATAACCCTTTCAGCCTCTTCATGCTCTATCCTGCCCTGTGAAAGCCCCTTTAAATCCTTCCCTATAGCCTTCCCTGCCCTTCTTCCAAAAACAACTGTGTCAAGAAGGGAGTTACAGCCGAGCCTGTTAGCTCCATGCACTGACACACAGGCACACTCACCTGCAGCATAAAGACCTGGTACTGTCTCACCCCTTTCGTTTTTAAGCACACGGCCGTCAACATCGGTTGGTATTCCACCCATTGCGTAGTGAGCAGTAGGTAGCACTGGAATGGGCTCTTCAGCAGGGTCTATGCCAAGATAAATCTTACAGAAGGTTGAAATCTCAGGAAGCCTCTCTTCTATGTTTTTCCTTGGCACATGGGTAAGATCAAGATAGACAAAGTCCCTGCCATCAATGCCTCTGCCCTGTCTTATCTCTGTCAGGATTGCCCTTGAGACCATATCTCTTGGTGCAAGGTCCTTAATTGTGGGGGCGTAGCGCTCCATGAAACGCTCGCCTTCTGAGTTTATCAGTATACCGCCCTCCCCTCTTGCACCCTCGGTAATAAGTATACCCAGCCCGTAAATTCCTGTGGGGTGGAACTGAAAAAACTCCATATCCTCAAGGGGCAGAGACCTTCTGAAAAGCATGGAAAGACAGTCTCCTGTGTTTGCAATCGCATTGGAAGTGGTCTTAAAGACCCTGCCATACCCCCCGCTTGCCACTACGGTAGCCTTTGCCTGAAAAAGATGAATCTGGCCAGTCTTAATCTCTATGGCAATCACACCCTGGCATCCTCTGTCGTTTACCACAATATCAAGAACCTGAAACTCGGAAAAAAACTTCACTCCTTTGAGCATACACTGCTCATAAAGGGCAAACACAATTGCATGGCCTGTTCGGTCTGCTGAATAACAGGCCCTCCTTACAGGTGCAGCACCAAACTCCCTTGTATGCCCACCAAATCGCCTCTGGGCAATCTTTCCCTCTCTGGTTCGGGAAAAGGGCACACCCATATGCTCAAGCTCCACAACGGTCCTTATTGCATCCTCACACATTATCTCTATCGCATCCTGGTCGCCAAGGAAATCGCTTCCCTTTACAGTGTCGTAAAAATGCCATTCAGGGCTGTCAGGCTCCTCATTTCCAAGGGCGGCTGCAATGCCACCCTGGGCAGCGGTGGAATGACATCGGGTGGGATAAAGTTTGGCAAGCACAGCCACAGAACCATGCTCTATGCTCTCATGGGCTGCTCTCAGACCAGCAAGGCCTGAGCCAATTATAATGGTATCATAGTTATGGGTCTGAAAATTCATTGTCTTGAAAGTGCCGTCCTTTTTGCTGTTTCAGAAACTGCCTGTGCAACATTGGCAGTAACCCTTTTGTTAAATATACTGGGAATTATGTAGTCTTCGTGCAGCTCATTATCCTTTACAGAAAGGGCAATAGCCCTTGCTGCCTCAATCTTTACCTCATCGTTAATACCTCTTGCCCTGACATCAAGCAGACCACGGAAAATTCCTGGAAAGCTGAGCATGTTGTTAATCTGGTTAGGATAGTCTGACCTCCCCGTTGCAAGTATCCTCACATGGGGCATTGCCTCCTCAGGCGCTATCTCTGGTTCGGGATTGGCAAGAGCAAAAACCACCGGCTCCTTTGCCATCCTCTTTATGTCACTGGCAGTGATAATGCCAGGCCTTGAAAGTCCTATAAACACCTTTGCCCCTTCCATTGCCTGCTGGATGCTTCCCTTAATCCTTTCAGGATTGGTATACCTTGAGACCTCTCTCTTGTAGGGGTTCATGTTTTTTCTTCTGCCTTTATATATAGTACCTGCTCGGTCACAGAGAATAATATCTCTTATTCCATATACATAGAGTAGCCTTGCAGTGGCTATTCCAGCAGCACCAGCACCGGATATTACAACCCTAAACCTCTTTATATCCCTGTTAAGAAGCCTTCCCACATTTATCAGGGCAGCCAGCACCACCACAGCAGTACCATGCTGGTCATCATGTATGACAGGAATGTCAAGCAACTTCCTCAACTTCCTCTCAACATAAAAACATGCAGGTGCAGCAATATCCTCAAGATTTATTCCTCCGAAGGTGGCTGATATGTTCTTTACAGTCTTGATAATCTCTTCAGGTTCGGTACAGTTTAGCACAACAGGAAAGGCATCTATAGAGGCAAACTCTTTAAATATCATAGCCTTTCCCTCCATCACAGGAAGAGCTGCCTCAGGGCCTATATTGCCAAGTCCCAACACTGCGGTGCCATCAGATACTATAGCCACCGAGTTACCCTTTATTGTGTAACGGTAGGCATGCTCTCTATGTAATTGGATATCCCTGCAAACCCTTGCCACTCCCGGCGTATATACCTTTGAAAGGTCACTTCTGTCTCTTACTGGGTATTTATTGGATATCTCTATCTTGCCACCGATATGAGCCAGAAAGGTTCTGTCAAGAACCCTTATTACATGAACACCCTTGACCTTTCTTATAGCATTAACTATCTCCTTCTCGTGGGCTTCATCCCTTGCATTAACGGTAATCTCCCTTATAATTTTTCCCTTTTCAATTCTCACAATATCAACAGAGCCGAGGTCTCCCCCCACCTCACCAATTGCGGTGGCAATACGGGCAAACATTCCAACCCTGTTGTCAATGGCTACCCTGATGGTAACACTGTAACTCGGACTCGGAGTTCTCAACATATTAAATTCCTTTTAAAATTCATAGCTAACGAAGGCACTAAAAATACCTCTTCATTTTTAGGTCTTAATTTTAATTATAATATGTTATAATCATCCTATTAAATTAATCAATATCAAAGGAGGTTGTTATGAGACAGAGATGGGTTTTTCTGGTATTAACGGTTTTACTGGTTTTTGTCTTTTCCAGCCTGACCCTTGCTGCTGATAGTGTTAAATTTACAATCCCCCTTCCTCTAACTGGCAGCAAGGCAAAGTTTGGCGAGATTGAAAAACGCTCCTACGAGATTGCCATGGAAGAGATCAATGCAAAGGGTGGCATTAAGGGTAAAAAGGTAATCCTTGAGTTTGAAGACTCACAGGGTAAGCCTGAAATCTCAAGGGCAATTGCTGAAAAGGTAATTGATGTGCTTAAACAGCCTGTCATCTTTGGTGAGTACAGTTCCTCCTGTTCAAAGGCTATTGCTGCTGTGGCAGAAGAAAGGAAGGTTCCCTATCTTGTGGTTACAGGTGCATCAGACACAATCACACAGCAAAACTACAAGTATGTATTCCGTATGAACCCATCGGTCTCTTATTATACAAGTGGTCTCAGGTCCTTTCTTAAAGAAGTGGTAAAACCAAAGACCATAGCCATCCTTTATGAAAGCTCTGACTTTGGCACAAAGGGTGCCGAGGGAATGGTCAAGGATGCAAAGAGGCTTGGAATGAAGGTTGTTCTCAAGGAAAAATATGAAAGTGGAGCGGTTGATTTCAAGCCCATTCTTTCAAAGGTGAAATCAAAAAGACCTGATGTTATATACATGGTCTCCTACGTGATGGACGCTGCGCTACTGATGCGACAGATAAAGGAGCTAAGGATTGATGCCAAGCTCTTTGCAGGTGGTGCTGCAGGGTTTGCCATCCCAGAGTTTATTGAAAACGCCAAAGACGCCTCCGAGTATGTGGTTACTGCAACACTCTGGAGTCCTCAGGTCAGCTACCCAGGAGCAAAGGAGTTTGCAGAAAAGTATAAATCCCGCTATGGCAAATACCCCTCCTACCATGGCGCAGAGGCATATTCAGCCCTCTATGTTATCAAGGATGCCCTTGAAAGGGCAAAGAGCTGGAGCCCCGATGACATCAGGGATGCTTTGAAAAAGACCAATATAGTTACCGCCTTTGGTCCCATCAAGTTTGAGGACCGTGAGGGCTATCAGAATCAGAATTTTATGGATACCCTTGTCCTTCAGGTCATCAATGGAAAACACGAAACCATCTGGCCTGTAAAGTATGCTACAAAGAAATACGTTTATCCAATCCCTCGCTGGCGTGAAAGAAGAAGATAAGGAGCCTCTGTTACAGTGGATTCTGTTGCAGTTGAGGTTTTACTCCAGACCCTGATATCTGGCCTCCTGCTCGGGGGGCTTTATGCCCTTATAGGCATTGGCATGACGCTCATCATGGGCGTGATGAAGATAATAAATCTCGCCCATGGTGAGCTTATGATGGTTGCCATGTACATGGCTTACTGGCTCTTTGTGCTTTTTCATATAGACCCCTATGTGTCTGTGCTTATAGTGGCACCGGTTATGTTCTTTTTCGGTATGGCTCTTCAGCGTTTTTTAATCAATCCCGTGCTGAAGGTGGAATCCATTCTTCCTGAAAATCAGGTTATACTCACCGTGGGAATCGGGATGGTTCTTGCCAATCTGGCAACCATATTCTTTACCTCTGATTACCGCTCAACCCCTGTTGATTACGCTTCAGATGCCTGGTATCTAAGTGATTACTGGCGGAACTCACCGATTGAGCTATCATTGTCTGTGCCCTGGACTGTCTCCTTTGTTATGGCTGTCCTGATCACCATAGCACTCTGGTTTTTCCTTTCTAAGACTGACACGGGCAAGTCAATCAGGGCAACAGCCCAGGATTTTGATGCAGCCATGCTTATGGGTGTTAATGTTGAAAGGATGAGGCTAATTACCTTTGGAATTGGTGCAGCTCTGGTGGGTGCTGCAGGCTGCCTTTTTATACCCATGTATTATCTCTATCCTGCCCTTGGCGGGAGATTTACCCTTATAGCCTTTGTTATCACCATACTTGGTGGACTTGGTTCAACAGTAGGTGCAATAATTGGCGGTCTGATACTTGGAATATTTGAATCCCTTACAGCCACCTATGTAGGGATGGGCTGGGCACCTGTTGGCAGATTTGTCATATTTATACTTGCCCTGATATTTCTGCCCGGTGGTGTGGCATCTCTTTTAAGGAGGCACAGGCTCGGAAGATGAAGAAATATGCTCCCTATATAGTTTTTCTTGCCATGGCAGTAATTCCCTTTCTCGGATTAAGCACCTATGTTATGCACATCCTGATACTCATGCTCATGTGGTCTGTTATTGGGATGGCCTGGAACCTTCTTGGTGGTTATTGCGGTCAGGTATCCTTTGGTCATGCAGCCTTCTTTGGTGTTGGCGCATATACAGCTGGCATACTGTATTTCAAGACAGGCCTTTCTGCATGGTGGGGATTTCCCTTGAGCATCCCCATACTGGTAATAGAAGCACTGATTATTGGTTTTATCTGCCTCAGGTTAAGGGGCCCCTTCTTTGCCCTTGCCACCCTTGCAATGGGTGAGGTCTTCAGGGTTACGGCAGAAAATCTCAGAAACTTCACCCAGGGAACCCTTGGTATCATGTTAAAGGAAAGAACCTGGGTTGAAAAGACCTGGTATTATTACATAATCCTCTTTATAGCCTTTATTACCTTCATAATTGTTAAAAAAATTATAGAGTCAAAACTGGGCTATTACTTTGTGGCGATAAGAGAGGACCAGGATGCTGCTGAATCCCTCGGTATAAACACAACCCTTTATAAAACCATTGCCCTTAGCATAAGTGCTGTGCTTACAGGGCTTGCAGGTGTTTTTTATACAAATTACATGGGTTACATTGACCCTGAGGTGGTGTTTGCCCTTCATGACATCTCAATAATCACCATAATGGTGGTAATGGTCGGTGGGGTGGCAACCTTCTGGGGACCTGTAGTTGGTGCTGTAATTATGGTTATCCTTGCTGAGATCATAAGGTCACTGCCGAGACTTGGCTCTGCCCACCAGACACTCTTTGGTATCCTGCTCATACTGATAATCATATTTCTGCCAAACGGGATTGTTGGAGACTTCTCTAAACTAAAAAGAATTTTTGGACTGGGGAGGAGGTCTTGACAGCACTTTTAGAGGTAAAGGGCGTTTCAAGATTCTTTGGTGGACTGGCTGCTGTGGTGGATGTATCCTTTAGTGTGAATAAAGGAGAAATAGTTGCCCTTATAGGTCCTAACGGAGCAGGTAAGACCACGCTGTTTAATGTGATAAATGGTTTTTACAAGCCCTCCCAGGGGGATATACTGTTTAAAGGCAAATCTATAGCTGGACTAAAGCCACACAGGATATGCAGGCTTGGAATAGCCCGTACCTTTCAGGTGGTAAAACCCCTTCAAAGAATGACCGTGCTTGACAATGTGGTTGCTTCGGCCTTTCTCCGCACCAGTTCCCGTAAAGAGGCTGAAGAAAGGGCTATAGAGATATTACATTTTACTGAACTTTATGACGACAGGGATAAGGTTTCAAAGGGTCTTCCCCTTGGCAAAAGAAAAAGGCTTGAAATTGCAAGGGCACTGGCTACAGGGCCAGAGCTTCTCCTTCTTGATGAGTCCTTTGCAGGGCTAAATCCAACGGAACTTAATAAATCAATTGAGATAGTTAAAAAGATAAGAGACAGTGGAATAACCATACTGATTATAGAGCACCACATGAAGGTCATAATGGCTATCTCTGACAGGATAGTTGTGCTGAACTATGGTGAGAAGATAGCAGAAGGCACCCCTGAGGAGATTGCCAACAATCCTCTGGTTATTGAGGCCTATCTGGGAGAGGCAGTAAGTGCTTGAGGTTAAAGATATAAATGTCTTTTACGGAGACCTCCAGGTCATCTGGGGTGTATCTTTTCATGTTAACAAAGCCGAGATTGTATCTCTGATTGGTGCAAATGGAGCAGGGAAAAGCACACTTCTTAAAACCATATCAGGTCTTCTCAGGCCACAGCCTGGCGAGATACTCTTTGAGGGAAAACCTATCCATAGAATAAAACCCTATAAGTTGATAGAGATGGGTATAGTGCATGTGCCTGAAGGAAGGAGGCTCTTTGTTGAGATGACCGTTGAGGAAAACCTTGATATGGGTGCCCTGAAGGGAGAGTCGAAAAGAATGAGACAGCAGACAAAGGAGATGGTTTTTGAGCTATTCCCGAGGCTTAAAGAAAGAAGAAGACAGATTGCCGGCACCCTCAGCGGTGGTGAACAGCAGATGCTTGCCATTGGAAGGGGATTGATGGCAAAGCCAAAACTCATGATGTTTGATGAGCCATCCCTTGGCCTTGCACCTATTCTTGTCAGAGAGATCTTTAATGTAATAAAAGGGATAAGAAAGGAAGGCACCACTGTGCTGATAGTTGAGCAGAATGTTAAACAATCCCTTTCTATTTCTGACCGAGCCTATGTTCTTGAAAATGGCCGCATTGTGCTTGAAGGCACAGGCCAGGAGATGCTTAACAATGAGCATGTAAAAACCGCTTATCTGGGGGTTTAAAATGTTTGTAAAAGACTGGATGACAAAAAAGGTCTTTACGGTCTCACCTGATGATTCAGTATCAGTTGCAGCTAAGATACTGAGGGAAAAATCTATCAAGCACCTGCCCGTAGTAAAAAACGGCAAAATTAAAGGCATCCTTTCTGACCGTGATATTAAGGAATACATACCCTCCAAGGCAACATCTCTGGATGTATATGAGCTTCATTATCTTTTAGCAAAAACAAAGGTCAAAGAAATTATGAAAAAAAAGGTCGTTACCACAACACCTGACACTCCCATTGAAGAGGCTGCCCTCCTAATGCTTGAGCAAAATATAGGGTCACTTCCTGTGATTAGTAATGGTGAAGTGGTTGGCATCATCTCTGACAGAGACATATTCAGGGTTATAGTTGATATCACTGGCATAAGACATGGTGGGCATCGTATCTATCTATTACTTGAAGACAGACCTGGCTCAATTAAGGAGGTAGCAGATATAATAAGAAAGTACGGTTTCAGTCTCCAGAGCATCCTGACCTCTTACGAGGGTGTTAAAGACAATTACCGAAAGGTTGTCATAAGGACAAAGGGAAAGGGTAACTTCAAAGCCTTAAAATCCGAACTGGAAGGCACTTTTAAATCGGTGATAATAAAGAAGGGGTAAAAATGCGTTATCGCTGGCACACAGGCTCCATAGCATGGATTATACACAGGATTACTGGTGTATTGCTGACCCTGTATATCTTTGTGCATCTATATGTCCTCGGTCATCTTAAAGACCCTGAATCATACAGAAAGATGCTACAGCTTATGGAAAACCCGTTGATAAAACTCAGTGAGGTGGCTTTACTTGCCCTTGTGCTTGCCCATGGGTTAAATGGCGTAAGGGTAACAGCTCTTGAGATGGGTGTACCTTCTTCAAAACAAAAAACACTTTTTTGGGCTGCCTTCACTCTGGGGATAATATTATTCATTACAGGGAGCCTTCCGCTTATAGCAGGAGGAATTTAATAATGCTAAAATGGCTTTTTCAAAGAGTAACAGGGGTGGTGCTTTTTATTGGACTTATTGTCCATTTCTATGTCATGCATTACAGTGGTGCGGATAATATTGGTTATCAGGCTGTTATGGCAAGGCTTTCGTCACCCCTATGGAAGGGATTTGACATAATCTTTCTTTTATCTGTGATATACCACGGGTTCAATGGATTATGGGGCATCTGCCTTGAGTACATAAAAAGAGAGGGTTATTTAAACACAGTGAAAACCTTTTTGGTGGTAATCTCTTTAATTCTCTTTATAAAGGGGGTAACGATAATATTATAATTTTTTGCTTCTACACTTTAAAAGTTAAGTTACAACCATCTGTCAGGATTTCGGCAATGGTCATTGTAATGGAATAAAAAAGGAGGGGATACAAAATGGATACCCACGATTTTGAAGAAATTATTAAAAAGGGCATGGACTTTCAGCAGAGCTTCAGAAAAAAAAGGATAAACATCCAGCCACGGTCGGTTCTATTTCTTTTGCTCTTTTTACTTCTTGCCGTAGGTGGATATTCCTCATTTTTTACCGTTGCACCTGAAGAGGTAGGTGTAATTCTTCGTTTTGGCAGGTATGTAAGAACCGTTAACCCTGGGCTTCACTTCAAGATACCCTTCGGGGTGGAGAGGGTTTACAAGGTGCCTGTAGAGAGGCAGATGAAGGAGGAGTTCGGTTTCAGAACAGTCAGGGCTGGCAGAAGGTCAGAGTATTCAAAGAATGACTATACTGAAGAGTCCCTTATGCTTACGGGCGACCTCAATGCTGCTGATGTGGAATGGATTGTCCAGTTTCGTATCTCTGACCCCTATAAATTCCTTTTTAAAGTGCGAAATGTTGTTGACACCTTCAGAGACATGAACGAGGCAGTGATGCGAACTGTAGTTGGCGACCGGAGTGTAAACGAGGTGCTTACTGTGGGGAGGGTTGAGATTGAGACCGAGGTAAAAAACAGGCTTCAGGAGCTTGTAGACCAGTACGAAATGGGTATCAAGGTGATGCAGATTGTGCTTCAGGATGTAAACCCTCCTGACCCTGTCAAACCTGCCTTTAATGAGGTTAACGAGGCACAGCAGGAAAAGGAGCGTCTGATAAATGAGGCACAGTCGGAGTACAACAAGGTTATCCCAAAGGCAAGGGGTGAGGCTAAAAGAATAATTGAGGAAGCAAAGGGGTATGCTGTAGAACGGGTAAACAGGGCAAAAGGAGAGGTTGAAAAGTTCAATTCTGTCTTTGCAGAGTATCTTAAGGCTCCAGAGGTGACAAAACAGAGGATATTCCTTGAGACCATGAATGATGTGCTTCCACGACTTGGCAGAAAACTTATAACCGACCGTGAGACCCTTGGTGTTTTACCCCTATTTCAGATGAATGAGCTTAAAGGACAGCTAAAGGGAGGGAAAAGATGAAGCAGGTCAAGTTCGTATTTATTCTTATAATTGTTATAGCCCTTGCAATCACCCTCAGCTCAGCCCTCTACATCGTTGACGAAACCCAGCAGGTTATAATAACCCAGTTTGGCAAACCTGTAGGAAAGCCTGTTACAGAGCCTGGCATTCATATAAAGACACCCTTTATTCAGAAGGCAAATTACTTTGAAAAGAGATTCCTTGAGTGGGATGGAGATGCAAACCAGATACCCACAAAGGACAAGAGGTTCATCTGGGTTGATACCTATGCAAGATGGAAGATCGCAGACCCATTGCTCTTCTTCCAGAGAGTAAGAGATGAACGAGGAGCAAAAACAAGGCTTGATGACATCCTGGATGGTGAAACAAGAAATGTAATCGCCAGCCATGACCTTGTGGAGATAATCAGGACCACCAATCGCACACTGCAGTTTGGCGATATTTTTCGGGAACAGAAGACCGTAAACCCATCAAGGGCCATAAACTTTGGTAGAGACTATATTACCAAAAGCATCATTGAGGCTGCCTCACCGAGACTTAAAGAGCTGGGTATAGAGTTGCTTGATTTGAAGCTTAAAAGGATAAACTATGTTAAGGAGGTTCAGCGAAAGATATTTGACCGTATGATTGCTGAAAGAAAGCGTATAGCTGAGAGGTTCAGGTCTGAAGGCCGAGGCATGGCTGCTGAAATTCTTGGTAAAAAAGAAAGAGAGCTTAGAAAGATAAGGTCTGAGGCTTACAGAGAGGCTCAAAAGATAATGGGTAAGGCCGATGCTGAGGCAACTCTGATATACGCCAGTGCCTATAACCAGAGCAAAGAGGCAAGGGATTTTTACAGGTTTCTCAAAACCATGGAGGTTTATAAAAACACCCTTTCAGAAAAGGACTGGTTGATCATATCCACAGAAGGAGAACTGTTCAAACTACTCAGAAAACCTTTAAGTAAAGCTTCCCGACCATAGGGCGGAGCCAATCACAAAGGGGCTATGCCCCTTTGAAACCCCAATAGGGAAAGGCTTAAGGCTATAGGCTGAAGCCATAGGTTAACGAAAACTTCAGCCTTAAGCCTAAAGCACTTCAGCCTGATATTGGGGAGTTTGAGGGGCAAAGCCCCTCAAAGGGGCTCCGCCCCTTTGAAACCCCAATAAGGAATTAAAATTATCTTATCTGGGGAGTTTGAGGGGCTTCGCCCCTCAAAGATTTGCCCTTATTTACCCTTTTTGGTTATATTATATATTGCTGA
>CAZIIE010000015.1:0-21408 GCA_964539375.1 uncultured Nitrospirota bacterium
ACTATACCACTATACCACTATACCAATACACCAATATACCAATATACCAATATACCAATATACCAATACACCAACATTCCCTATCTGTTCAAATATTTTAACGCTTCCTTAAGGATCGTCTCAACATCTCTGTGGCCATTGTTGTAGGCTCTTTTTACTGCCTCACTGGCCTGGGACTTCTTATACCCCAGATTGACTAAAGCAGAAAGGGCATCCATGCTTGCCCTGTCAACCTCTGCTTCAGCCGATGGGAGCCTCTCCTTTAGCTCAAAGAGTATCCTCTGGGCTGTCTTTCTTCCAACCCCTGGAAGTCGGGTAAGCAGACCCAGGTCCTCCTGCTCAATTGCATGGACAAGGTCCTTTGCAGAGCTCCCTGAAAGTATGTTCAAGGCAAGCCTTGGCCCAACCCCTGTTACAGTAAGGAGCTTTCTGAACAGTTCCCTGTCTTCCTCCTTGCTGAAACCATAAAGCTCTATTGCATCATCCCTGAGGGATGTATGGACATAGAGGAAAACAGGAGAGCCCTCTGGAGGCAGTTCACTCAGGGTTGAAAGGGGCACCTTCACCTCGTAACCAACCCCTGAGACATCAACCACCACCTTCTCAGGTGAACGCTTGAGCAGTTTTCCCTTCAGTGTGGATATCATCTTCTATGCAAGTAAAACCGATACAAGACCCACAAGATATATCCCATCAAAGACCCCTGCACCACCGATGCTCAGGAAGGTTGCACCGAGGTGCTTTGTCTGGCCAATCCTCAAAAGGTCCGCACCAATCAAAGTCCCCATCACACCCGATATATAGGCTATCTGGCTTGCATACTCCCTTGAAAATATCAGCGCTGTCAGGGCAGCAATAACAGGTGGAACAAAGGCTGGCATCACTATGCCAACGCCTGGCACCGGTTTGCTGAGCATATAGGATACCACAGTGGTAACCCCTGTGGCTGCAAGGACCAGATTGGCTGGGGTTCGGCCAAGCAGATAAAGGCTCAGTATCAGGGGCAGCACAGCACCTCCAAGGTTGATGGCTATCACCCTTTCGTCAAACCTTGGAAGCCTTATACCGAAAAAGCGGTTAAAAAAGAGGGCAAACTCATCCTGTGCCACCTCGTAGGCTATCTTTTCCCTGTAAAGGGGGATGTTTATCCCACTTCCGAGCAGACAGAGGAGAAAAAACACATAGCCACAGACCGGATTAAGGCCCAGTTTGGCAAAGGCCACAGCAGGTGCAAGGGCAATAAGGACCGGGATTAGCAGAATGAAAAGCAAAAAAAGCGTTAATGAGATGGGTAAGAAAAACATAATGTAAGATATCAGATTTTAAGGTTTTTTTGCTACTGAAAAAATCCTTCTTGCCAGTGCCTGGGTATTGAAGTTATAATCAATTGCTATGAAGATTGAGAAGTTAAAACTCAACGGCTTTAAATCCTTTGCTGACAGCACTACTATTGAGATACACCCTGGAATCACCTGCATAGTGGGCCCGAACGGCTCTGGAAAAAGCAACATAGTGGATGCCCTCAGATGGGTTCTGGGTGAGCAGTCTGCCAAGACCCTCCGTGGTGGTAAGATGGAGGAGGTCATCTTTAACGGCTCCCAGTCAAAAAAGCCAAAGGGCATGGCTGAGGTCTCCCTCTACATCAGGATACCTGATGACTCTGGAAATGGTGACTCTGGCGACAGGGTAATCACCGTGGGAAGGCGGCTTTACCGCTCTGGTGAAAGCGAATATCTGATAAACAAAAGGCCCTGCCGTCTTAAGGACATAAGGGAGATGTTCCTTGATACAGGCCTTGAGATGAAAAGCTACTCCATCATAGAGCAGGGCAGAATCGGAGAGATAATCAATGCCAAGCCCCAGGACAGGCGGTTTCTGATTGAAGAGGTGGCTGGCATCATGAAATACAAAAGCAGAAAGGCTGAGGCACAGAACAAGCTGGAAAACTCCCGTTTAAACCTTCAAAGGATAGAGGATATACTCAAGGAGGTCAAAAGGCAGAGAAACTCCCTGGACCGTCAGGCAAAAAAGGCTGAAAGGTATAAAAAACTGCGTGATGAGCTGAGGGAGGTTGAGATAAGACTCTCAAGACAGGAGTTTTTGACCCTTACTGAAAATCTTCAGAAGGTGACATCTGAGTTAGACTCACTGAACAACAAAGAGGCAGCCCTTAGAGGGCAGATCAGCCAGAGGGAAGCCCTCCTTGAAAGCAAAAGGTTAGAGGCCCTTGACAGGGAAAAGGAGATTGATACCCTGCAGGCCCAGCTTAACGAAACCGAAAACAGGCTCTCTGAGCTTGAAAGGAAAAAAGCGGTAGATGAAAGGGATGTGCTTCATCTGCAGAGCCTTGTGGAGTCCCTGAAAAGGGAGATTGAAAACCTGAAGGCATCGGCTGAGCAGAAATCCTCTGACATCTCAGGGCTTGAGTTGAGCCTTGAAGAGGTAAGAAGGGAGATTGAAGAGGCAGGTTTAACACTGGAGAGAAAATCAGAGGTTTTAAAGGAGCTTCAAGCCCAGATAGGGCAGAAAGAGTCTGATTTAGATAAAAAAAGAAGGGAGCTTTTCAGCCTCAGTGACCACATAGGTCAGCTGAGAAACAACCTTCACAGACTTGAGCTCACCATTGAGGGTAACCACAGGAGGGTCTCCTCTGCAGAAAGAGAGTTTGATGAGACAAAAAGAAGGTCTCAGGAGCTTGAGGCGGAGATTGAAAGGGAGACTTCGGAGATAGAAAAAATCCATTCTGAAATTGAAGAAAAAAGAAAAAGAAGAAAGGAGCTTTCAGAGGAGCTATCAAGAAAACGCAGTGAGATAGAGGAGCTAAAAAACAGAAGGCTTTCCCTCAGGGAGGAGATAGTCTCAGCTGAATCCCGAATTAAGTCACTGAAGGAGATGCTTTCAGGAAGCACCGAGGCAGAGGCCCTGAAGGACACAGGCATAAAGCCCGTTGCAACCGTTTCAGAGCTGATTGAGGTCAATGAGCAGTATGAAAGGGCTGTAGAGGCTGCCCTTGAGGAAAAGGTCAGGGCAATGGTCTTCTCAGAAAGGCAGATGCTTCTTCAGGCTGTAAAGGCCATTGGCAGTAGAGATGTCCCAAGGGCCACCCTTATGCTATCAACCAGTTCAGTATCACCCTCAAACCTTGAAACCCCAGCAGGCACCCTTCAACTTTCCGAGGTGGTCAGGGTGGCTGAGCCTGCAGAGGAGGTTATCAGGGCTCTTCTTTCTAACTTTCTTCTTATTGAGACCGTAGAGCAGGCAATGGATTTAATAAATCAGGGCGGAGCCCCCTTAAGGGGTGTCCGTTTTGTCACTCCAAGGGGAGAGGTTGTGGAACCCCCTGGGGTGGTCACCTGCGGAAGTGGAAAGGGCATACTGAAAAAGAGGCGTGAGATAAGGGAGCTTGAGACCCAGATTGGTGACAACAGCAGGGAGATTGAGCGTGTTGACAGCCTGATTGAGCAGTTAGATAAAGAGGTTGAGCAGATTAAGGAGTCCCTTAAAGGGCTTGAGGCAGAGATTGTAAGGGCTGAGAGGGAGCTTTCCGTTAAGAATTCAACGGTAAACAGACTAAAGGAGGACCTTAACCGTTACAGCAAAAAGGCAGAGCTTGTGGAGATAGAGATAGAGAATCTGAAAAGGGAGATAAAGCGGTCAGAGGAAGAGCTTCAGGAGAAAAAAGCCGAGATTGAACTTCAGAGCCAGAAAAGACTGGAGATTGAGTCTGACATGCAGATACTTCAGGATGGTATCCTGCATCTAAAGAACGAGCTTGATGCAAAGAGGGAGGAGCTAACAGAGTTCAGAATAGGCTACAATTCGCTGCTTGAAAGGGAAAAAAGCCTTAAAGACCAGATAGAGCAGAGCAGAAAGGCTGTAGAAGAGGCAAAACTCAGAAAGGAACAGCTTGCAAGGGATATCAGGGAAAAGGAAGAGCGCATTGTCAGGCTAAAGAAGGAAACAGAGCTGATTGAGGAGGAGTTACGAAAGGAGGTTGCCAGTGCCAGTCAGCTGAGACAGACAATAAAAAGCAAGAGGGATGTCCTTGAGCAGATAAAAACAGAGCAGAAGTCCCTTCAGGATGAGCTTTCCCAGCTTAGGGGAGAGCTTGACCAGCTCTCAAAGGAGCTACACCAGAAGGGGCTTACCCAGACCGAACTCTCCATAAGGCTCAGAAACCTCAAGGAGCAGATGGCTGAAAAGCACCAGGTTGACCTTTCCTCTGACTCTCTTCCAATAAGTGAAGATGTTGAGCAGGACAGGGCTAAGGCTGAGGAACTCCGTCAGAAAATGGCCTCCATGGGGGAGGTAAACCTTGCAGCCCTTGAGGAATTTTCAAAGCTCAACGAGCGTTACGAGTTTCTTAAAGGCCAGCATGAAGACATTGTTCAGTCCATTGAGGAGCTTGAAGAGGCAATAGCCCGAATAAACCGAACCACCAGAAAACGGTTAAGGGAGGCCTTTGAAGGGTTGAACCTGAAGTTCAACGAGGTATTCAAGACCCTCTTTGGTGGTGGACATGCAGAGCTGAGGCTTACCGACGAATCAAATATCCTTGAATCGGGCATTGATATAATTGCTCAGCCACCGGGTAAGAGGCTTCAGAACATAACCCTTCTTTCAGGGGGTGAGAAGGCCCTTACAGCTCTTGCCCTTCTTTTTGCAGGTTTCCTTCTCAAACCCACACCTCTTTGCATACTTGATGAGGCTGATGCTCCCCTTGATGAAAACAATGTGGTAACCTTCAGGGAGATGGTAAGGGAGCTGTCCAAAAACATCCAGTTTGTTGTTATCACCCACAACCGGCTGACCATGGAGGTGGCCGACTATCTTTATGGAATAACCATGGAAGAGGCAGGAGTGTCAAAGGTGCTTTCTTTACAGTTTGAAGAGGTGGCAGCATGAATGAAAAGAGACGGTTTAAGAGGGTAAAGATAACCGGCGAGCTTGAGGGAAACATTATCTACAGGGCTGACATAACTATAAGGGATATAAGCCTCGGTGGTGCCTGCTTCTATACTGAAAAAAGGCTAAACCCTGGCAGTAATTGCCTGATGGAGTTGAGAGAAAAGGGGATATCCATGAAGGTAAGGGCCAGGGTGGTCAGGGCAAATCTCAGCCATACTAATCGGTGTGGTGATGACATCAAACCGGTTTATGAGATTGCGGTGGAGTTTGAAAATCTATCAGGCCAGCAGCAGGAACTTTTACAAAAACTCATAGAGACCTTTTCCTGATGCACCGCTTAAGGCATATCCTGAGCTCAAGCAAGATAAGCACTGAAAGGGCAGACCTTCTGAGCTATGGCTTTGACGCATCAAAGATAAAGAGCCAGCCAGCTGCAGTGTGCTGGCCTGAAGACACTGAAGATGTAATAGCCCTTTCAAAGTTTGCCTATGAAGAGGACATCCCCCTTGTGCCCCGTGGTGCAGGTACCTCAACCACTGGCTCAGCTGTTCCCACAAGGGGTGGCATAGTGGTAAGCCTTGAAAGGATGAACCAGATAATTGAGATTGACACAGACAACCTCTTTGTAATGGTTGAACCTGGCCTGATTAATGGCCATCTTCAGAGAGAGCTTTCCCTGAGGGGCTTTTTCTATCCACCTGACCCATCGTCGCTGGAATTCTGCACCATAGGCGGTAATGTGGCTGTCAATGCTGGAGGGCCAAGGGCGGTCAAATACGGTGTTACCTCCAACTATGTCCGATATCTTGAGGCAGTGCTTATGGACGGAAGACTGATTAAGGTCGGCGCAAGGACAAAGAAGTCGGTGGTGGGCTATGACCTGAAGAGCCTCCTTATAGGCTCTGAGGGCACCCTTGCAACGATAACAAAGATTGGCCTTGGTATTCTTCCAGAGCCTGAGTCAATCCTTACCCTGATAGCCTCCTTTGACAGCCTTAGAGGGGCCACAGAAACGGTTACAGCAATCATAAGAAACAGGATAATTCCGAGGGCCCTTGAGTTTATTGACCGCACCACCCTCTGGGCACTGAAACAGTATCAGGCTACAGGGTTTATGGATGGTGAGGCTCTGCTCATAATTGAGCTTGATGGTCAGAGAAAGGCTGTTGAGGAGGACACAGATAGGGTGGTAAAGCTCTGTCAGCAAGGAGGGGCAAGTCTTGAGGTTGCCCAGGACAGCCTTTCCCGTGAAAACCTATGGGCTACAAGGCGTGCAATCTCACCTGCCCTCTTTCACCTATCACCAACAAAGATAAACGAGGACATAGTGGTTCCCATAACAGCCATACCTGACATGATAGAGTTTCTTGAAAGACTTTCCGAGGAAAACAATATCCCGATTGCAAGCTTCGGCCATGCCGGTGATGGTAACATCCATGTAAACATCATGGCCGATGCCTCGGACGAGGAGCAGTACAGGAGGGCCACCTCCCTCGTAAGGGAGATATTTAAAGAGACCCTCAGGCTCGGCGGTAGCATCTCGGGTGAGCACGGTGTGGGGCTAAGCAAGGCAGACTATATTGAGATGGAGATACACAACAATGAGCTTGACCTTATGAGGGGTATAAAGAGGCTATTTGACCATAAGATGCTCCTGAACCCTGGAAAGGTCTTTCCATGATTGTCTATCTCTCTGCACTGTTGTTTGCCCTTACGCTGTTAAACCGATGGGCCTTTATTGTTGCCCTGCTCTTTGAGGGCTATTACCTGTTTGAAAGGGGGTTTAGCTTAGGCCGTCTGCCCCTTGTTGGAGTCCATGACACATTGCTTTTTCTATCCTTCAGCACAGGGGTATTTGCCCTCTGCCTCTTTCTCTACAGAAGGAAACTTCCCTGGGCTGAGCCCCTGCTTAAGACTGCTGCACTTCTTTGCGCAGTCCTTAGCCTTTCGGCAACCCTGTCAGCGCCATACTCCATGCCCCTTCCGCCTGTGCTTCAGACCTTCTGGTTTGAGCTTCATGTAACCCTCTCCTTTCTGTCCTATGGAATCTTTGGTGTGGCTTCACTGATAGGGGTGGTTTGTCTTAAAAAGGGTGAGCTAAGAGGTGAGTACGAGCAATACATCCTGGTTCTCACAGGCTATCTGCTTTTTAGCCTTTCTATGGTCTTTGGTGGAATATGGGCCTATTATGCCTGGGGCACTTACTGGCTCTGGACTCCAAAGGAGTTATGGACAAGCCTCCTCTGGCTCTTTTACACGCTCTATCTGCATCTGAGGTTCAGGCCAGGCTGGATGGGTAGAAGAACACTCATGCTGGGTACGGCTGGCTACGGTGTGGTGCTTTTTACCTATCTTGGTGTTGGGCTTTTGATGAAGAGTTCCCATTCTTTTTAGGGTGTAGGGGGTAGGGGGTAGGGAGTAGGGTGTAGGGTGTAGGGAAATGAAAAGGGTGTTAAAGATACTGACATCGCTTAAGACCACGAACCTGCTTTTAGGTCTCCTGATTTTACTTTTTACAGGAGGGGCCTTTGTTATGCCCCGCAGTGCCTCCTTTCAGAGGCTTCATCAGATGAGCCTCTTTGAATGGCTTAAGGAAGCACCGATTTCTTCCTCCTGGTGGCTTCTGGCATCTATTGGAGTGCTTTTGGTTCTTGCCCTTAACACCCTCTTCTGTAGCGTTGATTCCCTTTTAAAGAAACCAAAGGGCAGGAACTTTCTGCTTTATATATCTCCCCAGATAATACACCTTGGGTTTTGCTTTATCCTTTTTGCCCATCTTTTAAGCTCAGCCTGGGCATACCACCTCTTTGGTCTTTTCAATGAGGGCACATCAACCCGCCTTCCCGATGGGACAGTGATGGTTCTTGAACGGATTGAGTACCGATTGCAGTCAGGTTATATAACCTCCATGAAGGCCCTTCTCAGGGTTAAGGGAAAGGAGGAGAGGAGCTTTTATCTTGAGCCAAACCATCCTGCCCTTGTCTCTGGCTATGGTGTCTATCTGAAACAGATAGGGATTAACCCCTTTCCAAGGGCGCTTATAGAGGTAAGTTACGAGCCTGGTGCGGTCTGGGCTCTTATTGGAGGCATCCTCTTTGCCCTTGGCACTGTTACCCTTATCCTGCTTAAGCTGAAGAGGGGGCAGGGTTAGTCCTCTTTCGTGACAACAAGGTCACGAAGGGTTCTTTCTCCGAGAAATTCCCTTACCCTTCGGTCAATCCCATCAACCACAGGGTTTACCTCTGTAAGGCTCAGGTGCTTTTGCTCAATAGACATGGTCTCCTCACCTGCCATCCTCACCACATCCAGTATATCAACCAGTCTTATTCTCTCTATGTCCCGAGCAGGAAGATAGCAGGGCGGGTCATCACCGGTCTCTATCAGAAGACCACCCTTTTCAAGCAGGGTTATCACATCCTGAACAGGTGGAAGGGGAAGGTTTAGCCGCTGAACCAGACTGTCAATGCTCCAGCAGTGAAGGTTATTGTGAAAGTTGTAGGCAATCAGATACATGATAACGAAGCCAAGCCGTTCCTTCAGCCGATTACTTATCATGAGAAGTTCCTTTTTTACTCCAAGAAGCTGGGGATACTGATGGTAATAGGTGATAACAGCTCCAACAAGAAGGATCAGCCAGCTAAGGTAGATCCAGATAAAAAACAGTATCAGTATGGCAAAGCTTGAATAGATGGCGGTGTATTTTGTTGAGCCAGCCACAAAGGATGCAAAGAACCAGCCCGTGGTCTCCCACATAATGCCTGCCACCAGACCGCCAACAAGGGCAGACTTGAACCGGACCTTCACATTGGGTATAAAGATGTAGGCAAAGGTGAAGGCACCGCAGACCAGCAGATAGGGGATCACCTTGCCAGAATAAAGTATTATGGTGCCAAAGGGCTCAATATGCTCAAGCCTTTTCATCAGTGAGGTGCTCATCACCGACGCTGTAACACCCATTGCTGAAAATATAAGCACAGGCCCTATCAGAATAACGCTCATGTAATCACTGAAACGCCTTGCCAGAGACCTCGGCCGCTTCACACTCCAGATGTAGTTAAAGGCATCCTCAATCTTCTGAATAAGCGATACCACCGTGTAAATTAAAAGCCCCAGACCAAGGGCGCCAAGAACCCCCACCTTCAGACGGTCTACAAACTCAATTATTCTGACGGTTATCTCCTCGCCCTTGTCTCCAAGGGGTGCGAAGATATTAAGCAGAATGGGGGTCATGATGTTATAAACACCAAAGGCCTTAAGCACAGAGAAGGTCACAGCAAGAAGGGGAACAATGGACAGGATGGTGGTGTAGACAAGGCCCATTGCCCTGTAGTTTAGCTGTCCGTAGGTGAGCTCCTTGAAGGCAAGATAAAAGAGCCTGAAGGTTTTTACAGAAAATCTCCTGAGCCTTTTTCCCTCGGTTAAGTCAATCCTCCAGAGCTCATCTGAAAAAAACCTTACCAGCCTTTTATAAAGACTTTCCAATCTCATCCTGCCCCCATTTTGAAAGAACCCTCTTTATCTCCTTCCTTGCCTCATCCATACCAGCATCAAGCAAAACCCTTAAAACTCTGCGGCTACCAAGCTCCTTGAAAAGCCCCTCCCTCGCTGATGGCTCAAGAGCTGTCTCTTTAAGCCTTTCCCTCAGTTCCTTAAGAAGGCTGAAAAACTCTGCCACCTCCTCTTTGAACATCTCCTCAAGCTCCTCTCTAATGCTCCCTGCCATTTTAGGGCTTGCCCCTGAGGTGGACACAGCTATGCAGAGCTCCCCCCTTTTTACTGTGGCAGGCACGATAAAGCTACAGAGTTCAGGCACATCAACCACATTAACCGGTATAGAGGTTGCATCAGCAGAGACAGCCCTGTTAATCTCCATATCCGATGTGGCAGCTATTGCAAGAAAGGCGCCTTCCAAATCCCCCCGCTGGTAATCTCTACCGATATGCTCAATCTTGCCCTTCTGGACAAGCCTCCTTAACCCCTCGGTAAGTTCAGGACTTATCACCCTTACCCGTGCCCCAGCCTCAAGAAGACCCCTCACCTTCCTCTCTGCCACCTTTCCCCCGCCTACCACCACCACAAGGCGGTCTCTTAGGTCAAGAAAAATTGGGTAATAATTCACTTTAGTCTTTAAGTATCTCTCTGGCCCTCTCAGCCCACTGGCTGCTGGGGAAGCGGTTTATGAGCTCAGAGGCATACTGCTTTGCCTCGTTGGTTTTTCCAAGCTCCTGGTAACTGGAGGCTAATAGATAGAGAACCTCATCAAGCCTTTTAAACTCGGGAAAATCCTTAACAAGCCCTTCAAACCTGCCAATGGCAGCCCTGTAGGAGTCCTTTTTGTAATAAAAGCTCCCCACAAGGAACTCATACTGGGCAATCAGGTTTTTACACTTTTTTATCCTGAGCTTTGCAGCCTCCCTGTAGGGATTACGGGGATATAACCTCAGTAGCTTTTCAAACTCTGCCATTGCCCTTCGGGCTCCACCAGCACCCCTTTCGGGCCCCTCAATCTGCCTGAAATAGATCATTGCAATCTGGTACTGGGCATAGGGTGCCTGGGTATGCTCGGGGTAGAGCCTTAAAAACCTCTCGTATTCGTTAATGGCATTTTCGTAATCTTCATCCTTAACAAAGGTCTCGGCTATCTTGAGCTGGGCAATCGGGGCATACTGATGGGTCAGGTCTCTGTTTTTGACCTCAAGTAATAGCCTTCTTGCCTCATCATACTCCTCATCCTCTATGAGCTTGTTTGCCTTCTGAAGATACTGCTTGGCATCAAAGCTTGCAGGCCTGACCTCCTTTTTTGACGAACAGCCTATCACAGAAAGGACAAGGAGCAAAGAAACCAGAAATAAAAAAAGCCTTTTCATAACTGATATTAAATCCTTATTACTTCTTTTCTGTCAAGTTTTTCATCCTCTGGACTAAACAGATGAGAGAAGATTCGCCCAGAGTTTCAAAAAAGAAGGCTGCACCGGGTTTTATGACCTCAGGTGCCTTTTATGATAAAATTTTTATATGGCAGAGGTCAGGGTGGGTTGTAGCGGTTTTATGTATAATCACTGGAGGGGGGTCTTTTATCCTGAAGATATCCCGAAAGGTAAGTGGTTTGATTACTATACAACCCGATTTGACACAGTAGAGTTGAATGTAACCTTCTACAGACTACCAAAGCCCTCATCCTTTAAAAGGTGGTACAGCAACTCTCCAGAGGGGTTCTGTTTTTCCCTTAAGGGCAGCAGACTGATAACCCATCTTAAAAGGCTAAAGGGTGTGGAAGAGCCCCTTGAAAACCTCCTCAGCCTTTCCTCCTTGCTCAGGGAAAAGCTCTCGGTGATGCTCTGGCAGTTTCCACCGGGGATGGAAAGGGACCTTCAAGCCCTTGAGGAATTTCTGAAACTGCTTAAAAAATGGAAAATCCGCTCAGCCTTTGAGTTTCGTAATCCCTCCTGGATTGACAGGGAAGTGACAGAGCTTTTAAAACACCATGGTCAGTCTTACTGTCAGGCAGACTGGCCTGAATTCAACCTTGACCTTCCTGTGACCGCTGACTTCATCTACATAAGAAGGCATGGTCAGGGTGGCCGTTATAACAGCTGTTACACCGATGAGCAGCTCAAGGCTGATGCAAAAAGAATTAGGGGTTATCTAAAAAAGGGCCTTGATGTTTATATCTACTTTAACAACGATGCCCATGGGTATGCACCCAAGAACGCCACCACCCTAAAGGAGCTGATATGAGCAATCAGGAGATAGCAAGGGCCTTTAACGAGATTGCCGATATGCTGGAACTGAAGGGTGAAAACCCCTTCAGAATCAGGGCCTACAGGAGGGCTGCCCAGAACATTGAAGCCCTTAGCACCGATGTGACAGAAATGAGCCCCGAAGCACTCCAGACCGTTCCTGGCATTGGAAAGGACCTGGCAGGAAAGATAAGGGAGTTTATTGAGACAGGAAGCATAAAACAGCTTGAAGAGCTAAGAAGGGAGGTCCCCGCTGGCCTTCTTGAGATACTTCTGGTCCCTGGGGTGGGTCCAAGGACAGCAAAAACCATCTATGACAGCCTCGGAATATCAAGCCTTGATGAGCTTGAAAGGGCCTGCAAAGAGGGCAGACTCTCAGGGCTTCCAGGGATTAAAAAGAAAACCGAGGAAAACATCCTCAAGGGCATTTCCATGCTGAAAAGGGGCAGAGAACGTATGCCCCTTGGCCGTGCCCGTCCTCTGGCAGAAGCAATCGTTGAGGAGCTCAAAGGGCTTAAAACTGTGGGCAGGATTGAGATAGCAGGAAGTCTCAGGAGATGGAAGGAAACGGTAAAGGACATTGACATACTGGTAACCTCCACTAAACCCATGGCTGTGATGAATGCCTTTGTAAAGCTGCCCAATGTTCAGGATGTGCTCCTCAAGGGACCTACAAAATCCTCGGTAGTTCTAAAGGAGGGGATACAGGTTGACCTCAGGGTTGTGGAGGAGCAATCCTTTGGTGCTGCCCTTCAATACTTTACAGGAAGCAAGGCCCATAACATAAAACTCAGAGAAAGGGCGATGAAGCTTGGTCTCAAGATCAATGAATACGGTGTATTCCGTGAGGCGGACAACACCAGGGTGGCAGGCATTACTGAGGAAGAGGTTTACAGGGCGGTGGGGCTTCCCTTCATTGAGCCTGAGCTAAGGGAGGACCTCGGCGAGATAGAGGCAGCAGAGGAGGGAAGACTGCCAAATCTTGTCAGGCTCACTGACATAAAGGGTGACCTTCATGTGCACAGCAAATGGAGTGATGGAAGCCACAGCATAGAGGAGGTGGTCAGGGCTGCGATGGACATGGGCTATGAATACATTGCCATTACAGACCACTCCCAGGGGCTTGGCATCGCCGGTGGGCTTAAGCCAGAAGATATAATGGAGGAAAAGAAGGAGGTAGATGCCATTAACAGAAAACTAAAGGGCTTCAGGGTTTTTATGGGTGTGGAGGTGGACATAAGAAGCAGTGGAGAGCTTGACTTTGATGAGGATGTCCTGAAAAGGCTTGACTTTGTGGTTGCCTCTATACACTCGGGCTTCAGACAGTCCCAGAAACAGTTAACCCAAAGACTCCTAAGTGCCATCCGCTCCCCCTATGTGCATGTGATAGCCCATCCCACAGGCAGAATAATAGGTGAAAGAGATGAGTACGATGTTGATATGGAAGTGGTCTTAAAAGAGGCAAAAAGGCACGGTAAGGCCCTTGAGATAAATGCCTACCCTCTCAGGCTTGACCTTAACGACCGGTATGCAAAAAGGGCAAAGCAACTCGGCATCCCCCTTGTAATCAGCACCGATACCCATATGAAGGAGCAGTTCAGATTTATAAACTACGGCGTGGAGGTTGCCAGAAGGGCCTGGCTTGAAAAGACCGATATACTGAACACATTACCCCTCAGGGAGTTTGCAAAAAGGATAAAGAGAAATTGAGGGATGGATAAAGGCGTTTTTTATAGATTTCAGGCATTGTTTTTGCTATACTATTTATGAGTTATTATGGGGGCGAAGGGTAACATAAATCTCCTTGCCTGCACCGTTGACGAAGAGACGACAGGCTTTGTAAAAGGCTACTTTCGTGGCAAAAGAGGACTGCGACTTAAGCACTGCGGTGATATAAAAACCCTGAAGGAAATGCTCAAGGAAAACCACTTTGATGTCCTCCTTATAGAGTCACCTTCCTGCACCTCTAAACTGAAAAACTACTCCCTTCAGATTCCAACAATAGCACTGGTAACAGATGATGTGCCAAAGGGCCTCAGGGATGTGATTAAGCTGGACATAGATTACTACCTCATCTCTCCCTATCACAAAGAGGACTTCAAGCTCAAGCTCAAAAGTGCAATAGAAAGAAAGAGCTGGTTCAAGGAACTCTACAATGAAAAACGGGACCTTGAGGCAATAATTGAGCTAACCTACCTTGTATCCTCAACCCTTGAGGCAAAGGAGGTTCTTTATTTTATTGTTAAAAAACTGAGCGAGATGATTGAGGTAACCCGATGTTCGGTAATAAGTGTGGGTTTTGGTGAAAAGAGGTATGCCCATGTGGTCTCCTCCCATGAAGACCCCAACATAACGAACATAAGGCTTGACCTCAACAAATACCCTGAGATAAAAAAGGCCCTTCAGTCAAAGAGGTCAGTGATAATCACCGATGCCCTTTCAGACCCCCTGATGGCATCTGTGAAGGACCTTATTAAGCCCCTTGGAATAAGGGCTATAGCGGTTCTGCCAATCATACACAGAGATGAGGTTATTGGCACCCTGTTTTTAAGGACCTCCAAAAAGAAGAGGTTTACTGACCGTGAGATAAGGCTCTGTAAGGCCATTGCCAATGCCTCCTCCAATGCCCTTTACAACGCCTTTCTGTTTGAACGGCTTGAAAGTGAAAAGGAGCGTCTAAAAAAGCTTGCCATAACCGACTATCTAACAGGCGTTTATAACATCCGATACTTTTATCACCGTCTTGAAGAGGAGTTCAGCAGGGCTCAGCGTTACGGAAATCCCGTAAGCTGTATCATGTTTGACATTGACCACTTCAAGAAGATTAACGACACCTATGGTCATCGAACCGGTGATTTGGTGCTAAGGGAGTTTGCCCAGCTCGTCAGAAGACACACCAGAAAAAGTGATGTCTTTGCCCGTTACGGAGGTGAGGAGTTTATTATGCTTCTTCCGCAGACATCGGTTGAGGGAGCTCTGGTGGAGGCAGAAAGACTGAGGGAGCATATCAGAAACCACAGGTTCAAAGGGATTGACAGACAGATAACCTCAAGCATGGGTATCTCCTGCTGGCCTGCCCATGATGTAAATACAGCAGACGACCTTATCACCCTGGCAGACCATGCCCTTTTCAGGGCAAAAAACACCGGTAGGGACCGTATAGAGGTCAGCAAAAAATATCCAAAAAAACAGAAATAAACCACAGTGGATCTTATCCTCTGCCATGTAAACGCTGATTTTGACTGTCTGTCATCCATGCTGGGTGCCAAAAAGATTTATCACACCGCCTGGGTAGCATTCCCTGGTTCACAGGAGAAAAAGGTCAGAGATTTCCTTAGCATCTACTCCCCCCTTGAGATTAAAAAACTTAAGGAAATTGACCTTGACAGGGTAAGCCGACTGATACTGGTTGATACAAAGCAGGCTGAAAGGCTCGGTCCACTGGCAGATTTTGTAAGAACCAAAAGACCGAGGATTCATATCTACGACCATCACCCCTTCAGCCCCGAAGACCTCAGGGGCGAGCTTGAGGTTGTAGAGGAGGTTGGAGCCACAGCCACCATCTTCGTGGAGATCCTGAAGGAGAGAAAGATACCAATCACACCTGAAGAGGCAACCGTTCTCTGCCTTGGCATCTATGAGGAAACGGGCTCTCTTAGATTTCCATCCACAACCGAAAGGGACCTGATGGCAGTGGCCTATCTGCTCCGAAGAGGTGCAGACCTCAGGGTGGTATCCCGCTTTATAAGGCTTGAGATGAGCAGAGAGGAGCTTGAGCTGCTTAATGAGCTTATGAAGTCCTCAAGGGATTTAGACCTCTATGGCCTCAGAATAAGGACTGTCAAAGCATCCCATGAGGAATACCTGGGCGATGCAGCCTATATTGCCCACAGGATTATGGAGATGGAAGACATTGATGCCCTTTTTATGTTGCTGAGGATGGAGGGGAAGATACTTATCGTGGGAAGAAGCAGGGCACCTGAGGTGGATGTTGCAAGGGTGCTTGAAAACTTTAACGGCGGTGGACATCCAGTGGCAGCCTCAGCCACAGTAAAGGGTGAAAGCCTTGAGGCTGTTGAGGACAGGCTTATAAGGCTCATAAAGGAGGGGGTTCGGCCTGAAAAACTTGCCCGTGACATCATGACATCACCGGTGATAACCATTGAGCATGACACCACGGTGAAGGAGGCCGAAGTGCTCATGACCCGTTATGGTGTTAATGTGCTTCCTGTTCTTAAAAGGGGGCTTTACTTTGGTCTTGTCTCAAGGGAGGTGGTTGAAAAGGCTATCATGCATGGCTTTGGAAAAAGCAGGGTTGAGGAGTTTGCAACTACCGATGCTGAGACCACCACCAAGGACAGGCCTGTCTCAGAGATTGAACAGGTGATGATTGAAAAAAATCAGCGCTTCATGCCTGTTTTGGAGGACGGCAGGGTGGTGGGGGCTATAACAAGGACTGACCTGCTCAGGAGCATCTATGAAGAGACCCTCCGCAGAAGAAGGATATCGGAAACCGAGCGGGAGGAAAAGCCATCCATTGGAAGGAACATAAAAAGGCTGATCGAGGAGCGTTTCCCTGAAGAGGTTAACCATCTACTTAAAAGGGCTGGTGAGGTGGCTGAAAGGCTCTCCTACAGGGCCTACCTTGTGGGTGGTTCAGTAAGAGACCTGCTAAGGGGTGAGAGAAACCTTGACATAGACATCGTGGTTGAGGGTGATGGGATAGAGTTTGCAAAGACGCTTTCAGGGGAGTTTCCAGGCTCAAGGCTTCTTACCCACCGAAGGTTTAACACAGCAAAACTGAGGGTCAATAGCCTGAATGTTGACATTGCCACTGCTCGCACTGAATACTACGAAAAGCCTGCCACCCTGCCCAAGGTGGAGGTCTCATCCATTAAAAAGGACCTCTACCGCAGGGATTTCACCATTAACACCCTGGCAGTATGTCTAAACCCTGACAGGTTTGGCCAGCTAATTGACTACTTCGGTGCCCAGCGGGACCTTAAGGAGAAGACCATCAGGGTGCTTCACAATCTGAGTTTTGTGGAAGACCCCACGAGGGCCTTCAGGGCAGTAAGGTTTGCCCAGAGGTTTGGCTTTAGGATAAGCAAGCACACTGAAAAGCTGATGAAGTCAGCCCTGAAACTGAACCTCTTTGAAAAGCTTACAGGCACGAGGATATACGACGAGCTGACCCTGACCTTTAATGAAACAGACCCGGTGGCATCCTTAAAAAGCCTCTCCGACTATGGTCTCCTTTCGGTCATCCATCCCGGTCTCAGGTTTACCGATGAGTTGAAGGAGAGGCTTAATGCCATACAGGAGGCACTTATCTGGTTTGACCTTCTGTTTTTAGAGGAAAGGGTTAACCGGTCAAAGGTGTTCATCATGGGGCTACTCTCCGTGCTTACTTCGGAGGAAAGAAAACAGGCCCTTAAGAGGCTTAACACGCCTGAGGAGGAGGCAAAAAAGATCCTGAAGGCAATGGATGAGACCCTCTGGGCAATAAGACAGCTGAGGCCTGACGACCCTGTAAGTGTTTACCATACCCTGAAGGGGCTTGGCATTGAGACCCTGCTTTTTATAATGGCTGTATCAGGTAAAAGAATTATACAGAAGGCCATCTCTGAGTATCTTTTAAAACTCAGGCATATACGTCCCCAGATAAGGGGTGGAGACCTTAAGAGGATGGGTATTCCACCAGGGCCTATCTATTCGGAAATACTTGAGGCTTTGCTGAATGAGAGACTCAGAGGACGGCTCAGGACAAAGGAAGAGGAGTTTGAGTTTGTAAAGAATTTCCTTGAAGGCTATGGAAAGGACCTATCCAGAGTTTCTAAAAAGATACCTTCCTGAAGAAAGGATTAACAGGGAAAATCTCCAGCTCCTGAACTACGACGGAGTTGACTACATAAGGCTCAAAAGGGATGCCTCGGGCTTTCTGCGTGGCACCGTGTTTATCAAGGGCATGGTGATAAGGGGCTTTCAGAGGATAAAAAGGATACTCAGCCTTGAGGAGGGAATTAAAAGATACATCAAAGGGGCTTTTTATCTGGAAGAAAAGATGGATGGCTACAATATAAGGGTAAGGAGGATTGGCGACAGGCTCTTTACCTTTACAAGGGGTGGCTTTGTCTGCCCCTTTACGATGGACAGGGTTGAGGAGTTTATAGACCCGGATTTTTTCTCAGAACATCCCCATTACACCCTCTGCGCTGAGGTGGTTGGACCTGAAAACCCCTATAACTCTGAACCGGTGGATTTTATAAAAGAGGACATTGAGTTCTTTGTCTTTGATATAAAGGGGCCTGATGGTAAGAGCCTACCCCTTGAGCAGAGATATGCCCTTTATGAGAGGACTGGTCTCAGAGCGGTGAGGCGATGGGGACCCTTTCAGGCAGGAGATATAGAGACGGTGCGTAATATTGTGGTTGAGCTTGACAGAAATCAGCGTGAGGGCATTGTAATAAAGTCAGTAAGTGGAGATGAAGAGCTCAAATATGTAACAGCCAGCTCCTGCATAAGGGACATCAGGGCAACGGCTCATCTTATCACAGAGATACCTGCAGGGTTTTATATCCAGAGGATTCTAAGGCTCTCAATGATAGCAAGGGAGTTCGGGCTGAAACTTGAGGAGCCCCTCTTTGCTGACACTGGCAGGGCCTTTCTTGAGCCCCTCTCTGAAAGTTTAGAGGAGGTGGCAGGGGGTGAGAGGATAAAGGAGTTTTTCCGTATAAGGGTTAACAAAAGGGAGACCATAGAGAGGCTTCTTCTTCATCTTAAAAAAATGGGCATCAGTGCTAAAGTTGTATCTATTGAGAGGAGGGCTGACAAATACGCTGTAACCTTCTACAGGAGCTTTCCAAGGGGAAGCAGAACCTTAAGGAGGGCATTAAGGGGATATGGGATTTACGATTAGTTTAACCCGATACCTGCCTTTGCCTTCTTTATGGCACTTAAAAGGTAGTCCCTGAACCTTTCAGGGAAGAGCCATTTTATACCGAGTTTTTCAGCCCACTTAATCACCCCCTGGTCTGCAGTCACCAGAAGGGCATCAAGCTCCCTTGCAAGCAATATAAGGTCAACATCCTCCTTTGAGTCAATGATTCCCTCCCTCAGTGCTTCCCGATACTTCTTTCTCAAATCCTTTATTATCTGGGATGTGTCCTTCTTCCCCCTCTCCCTTACCGCTGTCTCAGCCACCCTGAGCCCCTTGTTAATCCTTGCCCTGATGTCCTCAATCAGCTCATAGAGCAAGAAGGCAGGACACATCATCTCATAACGGCTCGGTGGTTTCTGATGAAGTATAATCAAAAGGTCACCAGGTATCCTGTCTTTGTCAATAAAGTTTAGTAACTCCTTGAAGATGGAGGGAGGCATGTAGAACTCCAGAATTGGCACCTGGGCTGCAAGAAAGAGAAAGCCCTCAAGGGCCTCAGTGGGGTTGTCACCAAAGTATTTTCTTACATCAGGATTTACAAACAGACTGGTATCAAGGACAACCCTTCCAATCCTCGGAGGCTTTGGATCAGTTTCCTGCTGCCTTTTGTTCTCTGTCAACTTTGGATGTTCCGTTGATGCTAAAGGTGAAGGTGTTCCACCTTTTGCAGGAGGGACACCTTCCTGAGTACTTGTTCTCTATATATCCACAGTTGGAGCAGCGGTAGGGCACCCTCAGGATTGAGCCTATGTTCAGGGTGGTGATAAACTCCTCAGCTGCCCTGTCAAACTGACCCCGCTTGTGAAATATCATCCCCCTCATCTTAGAGACCTCCTGCTGTAAAGCCTGCTCTTCAATGCCCTCCAGTGTTTCAAGGGCATCGTCAAGCATCTCAAGCCTGTAGTAGAGCTTGGCAAGAAAGTACTTGAGGGTGCTGTCTGCTCGGCCTGACAGGGCATCCTGATAAAGGGCTATTATCCTTGATGGGTCACCCTTTTTAAGTAAAAGCTCCTCAAGCCGTGCGACCACCACAAGGGAACCACTGTTTCTGAAGACCTCCTCAAGATAGTCAATGGCCTCATCGGCCCTTCCCTCCTTAAGCCTGACCTCTGCAATACCAAGATGGGCAGGCAAAAAGTCTCTATCCTGTTTCAGTATAGAGCGAAAACCCTTTAAGGCCCTCTCAAGCTCACCCCTCTGTAAGGCATCATTGTAGAGCTCATAACTGTAACCCCTGAGGGACTCCTCTATACGAGACCTTTCCTCCTCTGAGCCTGTCCTTTTCAAAACATCCCTTAAGTGTTCCACAAGCTCATCCCATCTGTTCAGGGATTCAAGGATTTCAGACTTCAGATTAAGGGCGGTAAAGTTCTGTCCGTCCTCCCTTAGGACCTCTTCAACAAGCTCAAGGGCCTCTTCCTTAAGCCCCTGGGCAAGCCTTATCTCAGCAAGCCTTAAAAGCGCATTGGCATTGGAACCATCAAGGGTGATGACCCTCTTAAAGTAGTCCTGAGCCTCCTTCAATGAGCCCCTTTGCTGGTATATCTCACCAAGCCTGAGCAGGGCATCAATGTGTTTGTCATCCTCCTGGACTATATCCTTTAGGAGGGAAAGGGCCTGTTCCTGCTTGCCTGCCTGCGCTGCAGTGATTGCCCTGGAGTACAGCTGGCTGAGCTTCTGCTGCTTTTTCTGTTTTCTCTGGCTCTGGATATTGTTTATAAAACGCTTCGTGTCCCTTACAGTATAAAAAAGGAGCATAAAAAGGGCACCAACCGAAGCGGAGATAAGCATCAGGGTTATCTTGGATACCTCATAGGAGGTGTGCTGGCCTATAAAAACATCAACGGTCTCCCTGTTGTAGAAGGCCAGATAGGCAGAGATTGCTGCAAAGACTATAATCAGAAAGGCTGTAAACTTGCTCATCAGTGGTGATACCTCATTCCTTTCTTTATTGTTATTGCCCTGTAAAGCTGCTCAAGGAGCACAAGACGGGTCATCTCATGGGTAAGGGTCATCGGAGAAAGGGATACCCTGTCCCTTGCAGAAGACTCCACTTCAGCGCTCACCCCATAGGGCCCACCGATAACAAAGACGGGCTCGTCATAGCTGAAAAGGTATTCGGAAAACTCCTCCGATGTCATCAGCCTTCCCCTTTCAGTAAGGAGTATGAAATCCTTTGTGTTCCTGAGGATTTTCTCACCCTCTCTCTTCTTTGCCCTTTCAGGCTCATTAATTCGTTCCTCCTTCAACTCTGTAACCTCTATCTTAACAAATCTTCTCAATACCCGCAGGTATTTCTCAATTCCCTCTGCTAAAAAGCCCTCTTTTGTCTTACCTGTCCAGACTATCCTTATCCTTCTCAAAACTTAACCTTGGCACATCTATCCAGAGATTTTCTATCTGATAATAGGCCCTCGTTTCCACCTCAAATACATGGACAATCACATCAGCATAATCCATTAATACCCATTTGCTGAGGTTGTAGCCCTCAATGGCTGAAGGTCTCTGCCCCCTTTTCTTCATCTCCTCCTCTATGTAATCCACTATAGCCCTTACCTGGGTGGTGCTTTCTCCTGAACAGATTACAAAGTAATCGGTAATGATGGAGACATCTTTCATCTCCAGGACTTCAATGTCCTTTGCCTTCTTCTGCTGGGCTAACCTTACTATTATTTCAGCCTTTTCTACGCTCTCTATCTTTACCTTACACCCCTTTCTAAAAATAGGGGGTAGGGTGTAGCGTGTAGGGTGTAGTATAAATAATACTCCTTAAAATCTCTACCCACTATGCCCTACCCCCTACTCCCTGTCTTTTTTATA
>CAZIIE010000016.1:0-1684 GCA_964539375.1 uncultured Nitrospirota bacterium
ACCCTGCCTTCGCGGATAAGTTCCTCAGCCTTCCGCCTTGAGGCAATGCCTGCCCGTGAAAGTATCTTCTGAAGCCTCTCCTTCATGTCTGCTCCCTGAGGGGATTCCCTTTGTTTTTAAATTTTTATTTTAACATTTATCAAAGAGGTATGGCTTATATTATCCGATTATCTTATAATTATATACCCTGTTTAAGGAGCAGGGGGAGTGGGCTCACTATATTAATCCAAACAAGGAGGAGGCAATGAAAAAAGGAAAAGTCAGGTTTACCTATTTCGTTCTTTTTACCCTTGTCCTTTGTGTCGGACTTGTCAGCAATGCCTATTCTGCTGGATTTGCCATTGTTGAACAGAGTGTTAGCGGTCTTGGAAACGCCTATGCTGGCGGAACTGCATCAGCAGAGGATGCCACCACACTGTTTTACAACCCTGCGGGGATTACGAAACTCAAGAAAGCCCAGCTGATACTTGCTGGCCATGTTATCATTCCCCATGCAAAATTCAAAAACGAAGGCTCAACCCACCTGCTTCAGCCCCTTACAGGTATTGCCCTGAGAGGTGATAACGGGGGTGACGGAGGACAGACAAAGTTTGTTCCCAACTTTTATTATGCAAGAGGGTTGAGTGACAGGCTTTTCTTTGGCTTTGCCGTCAACTCTCCCTACGGGCTTGCCACAGAGTACGATAAAGACTGGGTTGGTCGTTATCATGCCATTAAATCCGACCTGCTGACCATTAATATAAACCCTTCTCTTGCCTATAAGTTAACAGACCGTTTCAGCGTGGCTGCAGGTTTTAACATCCAGTACCTTGATGCCGAATTAAGCAGTGCAATAGACTTTGGCACCCTTGATGCGATAGGCTACTTTGCACCATTGAGCCTGGGGCTTACTCCCCAGATGGATGATGGTTATGTAACCCTTAAAGGAGATAGCTGGGGCTACGGTTTTAACTTTGGCCTGCTCTATGATGTTAGCCCATCCACCCGAGTAGGACTTTCCTACCGTTCAAGGGTGGTGCACCATGTTAATGGTAAAGCCGATTTCTCCAATGTTCCCTCTGGCCTGTCAGTCTTACCTGTGTTCAAGGATACCGATGCCTCCACAAAACTCACTCTGCCTGACACACTTTCAATGGGTTTCTATCACCTTCTAACAGACAAACTGGCAGTAATGGGAGATATAACACTGACCTTCTGGAGCGTGCTTGATGAGCTAAGATTTAGTTTTGACAATCCAAACCAGCCCGACAGTGTGACCACAACAAAATGGGGGGACAGCTTCCGTTACTCCCTCGGGTTCAGCTACTATGCCTCTGAGCGGCTCACCTTAAGAACTGGTATTGCCTACGATGAGACCCCGATAAAGGAGGCACGCTACAGGACACCAAGGATACCTGATAGCGACCGCCTCTGGACCGCTCTTGGGCTTGGCTACTCAATCAGCGAGCACTTTAAGGTTGATATTGGCTATGCTCATCTTTTTGTAAATGACCCTGAAATCAGAAAAACCCCTACCGGTGAAGATGCAGTACGGGGTGGTTTAAAGGGCACCTATGATGCAAGTGTAGATATTATAAGTGCTCAGATTAGCTGGAATTTCTAACAGGCTAAAGGACTCAAAGGGGCTTCGCCCCTTTGGAACCCCGGTATTGAAAAGACTTTATTATAATAGGGAGTTTGAGGG
>CAZIIE010000016.1:1784-19207 GCA_964539375.1 uncultured Nitrospirota bacterium
GCCCCTTTGGAACCCCGGTATTGAAAAGACTTTATTATAATAGGGAGTTTGAGGGACATCGTCCCTCAAAGGGGCTTCGCCCCTTTGAAACCCCAACTTTTAAGGCTTAAGGCTACAGGCTGAAGGCCACAGGTTGATGAAACTAAAATCCTAAGACCTAAATCCTAAATCTTAAATCATAAATCATAAATCCGTTCAGTATGAACTTATTGGGGAGTTTGAGGGGCTCTGCCCCTCAATGCCCTTCTTCACCACCATACTCAAGGAGTCTTTCCTTTATAAACCTGTCAAAACCCCTGAGCCTTTCAACTATCTGCTCAAACCACCTTTTAGTCTGTTCATCCATCTCTTCGGAAGTCCTTGGATTTCTTGACCTTACGTGTATCACCACATCTCTGTTAATGGCCCTTCCCCTGTGAGATGACTTGAATCTTATCTTGTACTCAATGTCAATATAGGTGTCATCGTCATTAAACAGGGTTACAAAGGTTCTGTAAAGGTCCACCGATAGGTCGTTAAACTTCCTGACAAAGAGCCTTAAAAATCTCCGTTTCATCCTCAAATTAATGTGGGGTGTCCTGGTTGAACGCCCCTTATAGGCAATGTGTCCTTCACATATGCTGATAAGTTTAAAGGCATGCAGGCTGTTCAGGGCTTCAAGCCAGCGGTCTTCAAGATTTCGGTCAACCCAGTAGTTGTGCCATCTTCTTTCGTGGGGCCTTGGCTGTCTTTCTCGGTAATAGGGTGACATTACCTAATAATACCAAACTTTCTGGCACAGGGCAATCCTGAAAATACCGTTGTCTCTAATGAAAAAAGCAGGTTTTATCTGTTAAATTATTCTATGGCTTCTGTGCTTGTTGTTGATGACGAGCCCTTACAGAGGGGTATTCTCAAAACCATCCTCACCGAGGAAGGCTATGAGGTGCTTGAGGCAGGCTCTGTTGAAGAAGCACTGAAGGTTTACTCTGAATTGAAACCCGAGATTGTTCTTACTGACCTGAAGATGCCCGAAAAAAGCGGTATTGACCTGCTTGAGGAGCTAAAAAAAGATACTGATACCCCTCCAACCCTTATCATAATGACCGCCTTTGGCACAATCTCCTCTGCTGTTGAGGCTATTAAAAAGGGAGCCTTTGACTATCTGACCAAACCTCTTGACAAGGAGACCCTCCTTATAAAGCTCCGTCAGGCCATGGAAAGGGTAAATCTGCTTCAGGAAAACCTCAAACTTCAGGGTGAACTATACCGCCAGTTCAATATAGACGGAATTGTGGGGCAGTCAGCCTCTATGAAACAGGTTATTGACACGGTAAAAAAGGTCTCGCCCACTAACGCCACGGTTTTGATACTTGGTGAAAGCGGCACAGGCAAAGAGCTCATCGCAAGGGCTATTCACTACAACAGCCCGAGAAAGAAGGCACCCTTTACCGCCCTTAACTGTGCCTCAATCCCTGAAAACCTCCTGGAAAGTGAGCTTTTCGGTTACGAGCCTGGTGCTTTCACAGGAGCCAGCACCAGAAAAAAGGGGCTCATTGAGGAGACCCAGGGAGGAACCCTCTTTCTTGATGAAATAGGCGATATGCCTATCTCACTTCAGGCTAAACTCCTCAGGGTTTTGCAGGATGGTGAGATCAGGAGGCTTGGTGGAAAGGATTCCTTCAGGGTTGACATCAGGATTATTGCAGCTACAAACAGAGACCTTGAAGAGATGATAAAGGAGGGAACCTTCAGAGAGGACCTCTACTACAGACTAAGGGTGGTAACCATCAAGATTCCACCTTTGAGAGAACGACGAGAGGATATCCCCATTTTGTGTGAACATTTCCTGAAAAAATACAATCAGGAGTTTGGAAAGAGGCTTAAAGGAATCTCTGAAGAGGCACTAAAGGCACTTACCGATTATAGCTGGCCTGGAAACATAAGACAGCTTCAGTCGGTAATAGAGCGTGCAGTAATACTCTCAGATGGAGAAAGGCTTGAGCTTGATGATATAAGGGATGAGATATCCGGTGGTGTAAGCAAAAATATACTGGACCTTGATATCCCTGACGAGGGCATTGTCTTTGAAGAGATTGAAAAGGCACTGCTTAAAAAGGCAATGGAGAAGTCAAACTTTGTTGCTAAAAGGGCAGCCGAGCTTCTTGGCATGAGTTATAAGACCTTCTGGTACAGATGGGAAAAGTTTGGCCTCGGCAAAAAGGGTGAGAAGAAAAACTGACCGAGGTATAATTGAATCCCCTCTGGAAATTATTTTAAAATGTATCGCACCACGGTAAGCATTTAAGACAGGAAATAGATTGCATGAAGTGGGGAATGATTATACCCCCCTTACACGCTATACCCTACACCCTAATAAAAAGAGGAGGTTTATATGGCTGAAAAGGAGATTGAAACCCTTGAGACCGAACTGAAGGGATATAAGGAAAAGGTGATGACCACCACAAAGGGCTGGGTGGAATGGGACAAGGACCTCATCTTTGTGGGACGCACTCAGCGGGGTTATGAGATTGACTTTGATGCCAAGGTAGAGTGGGGATGCATGCCTACGGAAAGCCTTTTCTTAAGCCTTGGTGGATGTCTCAGCATAGATATGGTGTCCTTCCTTACAAAGATGAGATGTAACATAAAGAAGTTCAAGGTTGATATGGAAGGCGAAAGAAACCCCACCCCTCCCCAGTACTTCAAGGCAATCAAGATGACCGTCCATATATGGGGTGATAACATTACCGACAAAAAGGTTCAGAGAGCTATCTCCCTTTCTCAGGAAAAGTACTGCTCAGTTTATCATTCACTGAGAAAGGATATGAAGGTTACCGTGGATTATCAGATACATGAAGGTGAGCCTGAAGGATAAACCCCATTATCATGGCCACAGGGAAAGACTCAGACAAAGGCTGCTTCAAGGTGGTATAAATGCCCTTAAAGATTACGAGTCCCTTGAACTCTTACTGACCTACGCAATCCCACGGAAAGACACAAAGCCTGTTGCCAAGGCCCTGATTGAGAGGTTTGGCTCCTTAAGGGGAGTGTTTGAGGCAGACCCTGAGGAGCTTCTCAGGGTAAGGGGAGTTGGCGAGAGAACAGCTACCTTTCTTAAGATTGTTCGCACTGTTTTTGAGTATTCCCTTAAAGAGGATGTACTTAAAAAACCCCTGTTCAACTCACCTGATAGGGTGATAGAATATCTCAAGCTGTCCCTCGGTGCTGACCCGAATGAGCAGTTCCGCCTTCTGCTCCTGGACAATCAGAACAGACTTCTCAGAGAGGTAACACTTTCTGAAGGAACGGTTGACCAGGCCCATGTCTATCCAAGAAGGGTAATTGAGGAGGCCCTGAAGCACAAAGCAAGTGGACTGATTCTCGTCCACAACCACCCTGGAGGAAGGGAAAGCCCCTCTGAGGCTGACATAAAACTTACAAGGAAAATTCTCAAACTTGCCTCTGAGCTAAACCTCAGACTGCTTGACCATCTAATAGTTACCAAAAACTCCTACTTCAGTTTCAAAAGCGAAGGGCTATTATAGGATTACCTTTTTTATCAACTGGCGGGGCTGGGGTTTTTCCGAGCCTATCTCAAAGGCCGAAAGGCAAAGCTCCTTTGCCTCTTCAATGTTTTTATCGTCATTGTAGTGGATAACCGCAAGGGGTTCTCCAGCCTTTACCTCCTGGCCTGACTTTCTGTTAATGGTTACACCTGCCGCCGGGTCTATCACATCGTCAAGCCTCTGTCTGCCAGCACCAAGTAGCAGGGCACACTCGGCAATCCGCCTTGCATCAACCCTCTGGACAAATCCATCCTTTTCAGCCTCAACAGTAAGGATGTTTGATGCAAGGGGCAGAAGCCCTGGATTTGGCACTATCTCGGGGTTTCCATCCTGAGCCTGAACCATCTCAAGAAACTTCTGAAGGGCATCACCTGAGTTTATCTTTCCCTCAAGGTTTATCCTCTTCTCCATAAGCACATGCTCTTGAATAGGAATCTCCTTTATATTGAAGACTCCCACCTCTTCTGTCTCCTCAAGCATCTCCTCTGCAATATAAAGCATAAAGGCACCAAGCGTGAGTGTCACCTCCATCAGGTCTTCATCAGCCTTTCCCTTGAGGGCATTAATGCATTCCCTGACCTCAAGGGCATTTCCAACGGTCTTCCCGAGAGGCTCATCCATATCGGTTATCAGGGCTATGGTCTTTATGCCCTGGGAGTTGCCTATGTCAACCATAAGACGGGCAAGCTCTTCAGCCTCTTCAAGGCTCTTCATAAATGCACCGGAGCCCACCTTGACATCAAGTACAAGGCCATTTATGCCCTCGGCGAGTTTTTTTGACATTATGCTTGAGGCGATGAGGGGTATGCTTTCCACAGTGGCTGTCACATCGCGAAGGCTGTAAAGCCTTCTGTCAGCAGGTGCTATCTCATCGGTCTGGCTGGTGATAGCGGTGCCAACCTCCCAGAGGGTGTTTCTGAAATCAAGCACACTCAGAGCTGTATTAAACCCTGGTATTGATTCAAGCTTATCAATGGTGCCACCAGTGTGACCGAGGCCTCTTCCAGCTATCATGGGGACCACCACCCCTGCTGATGCCACAAGCGGTGCAAGTATAAGGCTTACCTTGTCACCAACCCCTCCTGTTGAATGTTTTCCTATCTTCGGGTCAGCCATTTCTCTTAGGTCAAGCACCTCACCAGAGTCACGCATGGCCTCTGTAAGGGCTATAGTCTCATCCCTGTTAAGTCCCACCAGAAAGGAAGCCATCAGAAAGGCTGACATCTGATAGTCTGGAATGTTTCCAGAGGTGTAACTTTCCACCAACCAGCGGAGTTCCTCCTTTTCCAAAACCCCACCATCTCTCTTTTTTCTTATAATATCCAGCACACCCATGGCCTAAATTATAACAGAGATACTTTCTATTTGACAAAATCCTAATTCTTTTTAGTAAAATATCTAACAGGCTTCCCCGGTAGCTCAGCCGGCAGAGCGGGTGGCTGTTAACCACTAGGTCGCAGGTTCGAGTCCTGCCCGGGGAGCCATTTAAAAGGGCTCGCAAAAACCTTGCTATTCAGTATTGAACATTTTCTAAAAATTTTCCTCAAAGACTCAATTCTATAGGTTTTCAAAACTCTAAAGTTTTCTGCTTTCTAATTGTCACAAAAAAGCCCCCATAGTCCACTGTTTAATGTCTCTTCAATAACCAGGCATTCAGCCTGTGTTATAATAGGGTAGATTCATTGAATGAAAGGGGTTTTTATGAAAAGGGCTATCGTTCAGGTCTTTTTAATCTTTGTCTTTATAGCAACCGCCCAGGCTTCACCATCAATCCTTTTCACAGAAGACAGGCATGACTTTGGTGAGGTAATGCAGGGTGACAGGATTGAGCACGAATTCCACTTTAAAAACATCGGAGATGAAACACTAATCATAAAAAAGATCACCGCCTCCTGAGGCTGCACAGCAACGATGGTCAGTTCAGACCATCTTGGCCCTGGTGAAGAAGGCACTATCAGAGCGGTGGTTGACACCAGAAGAAAGAGGGGAAGGATTGTTAAGACCGTTCAGGTTCAGACAAATGACCCTGAAAAGCCCCTTGTGGTGTTAAGGCTCACAGCCACGGTTAAAGACCCATACCATGGCGTTGCCCACGAGGCAGAGGCAATATTCAGAACACCCTGCAGAAGCTGCCATGTGGACAGAGGAATGGGCAGGACCGGGGCTGCCCTTTACAGGGCTGACTGTATGATGTGTCACAGAAGGGGACGGCTGGGAAAGGATATCACGGAGTTGAAAAAGCTCACCTTTGAACAGCTGAGGGATGCAATAGAAAACGGAATTGAGGGCAGTGTGATGCCAGGGTTTTCCTCCCGTGTCGGCGGGCCACTTACACAGGCTCAGATAAGGTCACTGATAAGATACATCAAAGGCCACTAAGCCTCTAAGAGTTTTTCCTCCTCTTCCTGTTCGGTCTTACAGTCTATGCACATGGTTGTCACAGGTCTTGCCTCAAGCCTTTTGATACCGATTTCACAGCCGCAGACCTCACAGATGCCATAGGTGCCATTGTCTATCTTTTCTATTGCAAGCTCTATCTTTTTAATCAATTTCTGCTCCCTTCCTCTCAGGCGAAGCATAAAGTTCTTGTCAATCTCAGCAGAGGCCTGATCACCCAGGTCGGGAAAGGCATTTTCCTCGGGAAGGGTATTAAGTGCTGCCTCAGCCTCTGAAAGGAGTTTCTCCTTCTGCTCAACCAGCCTCTTTCTTATCTCCTGAATAATTCTCTCTCTGTCGGTTATCTTTTTGTTTTCCTTTGCTTCAGAACAACGCTTTGTGGTTTTTTTCTTTGAAGTTGCCTTCTTTCTGGAAGGTGTTTTATTGTTTTTTGAGCTGGTCTGTCTCTTTGTCTTTTTAGTTGTTGCCATTAAAAAATCTCCTCTCATCAAAGAAAATAAACTAATAAATAGACTTTTAAGCCTAACAAACTGACAACCCTTTAGTCAAGATGGTATAATAACCGAACTACTGAATTTGACAATAAAATCAATATAATAGAAAGGTAAACCGCTATGAAGAGATTTCTCTTTTTTATCCTTCTAATATTAATGCCTCTTACAGCCACCGCTGTTAAAAACCCCTTCGTGCCTGCAACAGAGCATATACTTTCCTTTTTCAAACCCCTTGAGGCAGAAGTACTCAGGGTTGAAGACAAAAGGGTCTGGATTAACGCTGGCGAAAAGCAGGGCGTAAAAAGGGGGATGCGTTTAAAGGTCTTTGAAAGGGGAGCACCCTTTCATCACCCAGTAACAGGTGAGTACATGGGAAGGATTGAGCGTTTCCGTGGCATCATTCAGGTGGAGGAGGTTGAAGGGACCGAAAGTATCTGCAGCATGGTTGAGGGTGATGCCCATAAGGATGACCTTGTGCGTATCTCGGGGGCACAGACCAGGATGCTCTTTTATCAGGACCTATCGGTGGATTACTTTGTTGGTGATGGGCTTTATCAGGAGCTAAGAAAAACCGAAAGGTTTGACATTGCCGATGCACCAATAGAAAAGCTCTCCCTGGAAAAGCTGCTTGAGCTTGCCAGAAAGGAAAAGGCCGATTTTATCCTGAAATTAAACAAGCTCCCTCAGGAAGAACACACCCTTAGACTTACCCTTTTGTGGGCAGATGGAAGGGAGTTTTACAGCGAGGACCTGACAGTGGATGATGAATTTGTCAGGCAGGCAAGGAGTTCACAGGAGTTTCTCACCGGCGGCATTGAAGAGCCCCTTTTACTGTACAGCCTGCCCTTTGGTGCCGAGCACATCTGTACCGGTGATGTTGACGGTGACAAAAAGCTTGATATCATAATGAGTAACGGCTATGAGATATATGTCTATTCCTACGATGTTGACCTGAGCTATCTTTACCAGAGTAGCCTTACCAAGACCGAAGACGCCCTCTGGCTTGACCTTGCAGACATTGATGGTGACGGAAAGGATGAGATCATTGTTTCAGCCATAACCGACAGTGAAGACCAGGTCATATCCCATATTTACAGGGTTGTTGACCGTGACCTTAAGGAAATCTGGCAGACCCAGGGGTTTCTCAGGGCCTATCAGGGAAAACTACTCTGGCAGGACTTTTCACCCTTTGAAGGCTATACTGGAAGGGTCAGCGAGGTTCTGTACAAAAAGGGGACTTTTCAATGGGGAGACACCCTGAACCTTCCTCCCGATATAAACATATATAACTTTGTGAAGGTAAGGACAGGCGACGGTGAACTCTACCTCTATGTTGACCGAGACAATCATCTTGTTCTGCTAAACAGGGAAAATCTGCCGGTCTGGAGGAGCGAGGAAGACCTTGGTGGTTTTTTAAGAAGCTTTGAAAAGAAGAAGTACATTCAGATGGTTGAAAGGGGCAGGTGGTCTGTGCCTGACAGGATGATTGTAAGGGGACGGACTGTTATAGTTCCTGCACGGACACCCCTTGCAAAAAAGGCAAAGACCCTTGGATATAAGGAGTCAGAGTTGAGGGCTTACAGTGTAACAGAATTTTCAGTGGACTCGGTAAAACTGATTTCAGATATATCGGGCACACTGTTTGACTTCAGTAGCTTTGATGACAAAATAGCCTTTATAAACAAGCCTCCTCTTGGAGTTGTGCCAAAAAACCTGTTAAGGGGCAAGAACCCCTTTATAATCTATTTACAGATATTCTCTATGAAATAGAACTTTAAGAGCTTGCAGGGCTTTGGAAATAAAACTGAGTGAGGGAGTAAGATGGCTATTGAGAATCTTCCAAAACATGTGGGCATCATCATGGATGGAAATGGCCGATGGGCTCAGTTGAGGGGCCTTAAACGAATTGAAGGCCATCGCAGGGGTGCGGAAAGGGCAAAGGATATAATAAAGGTTTCCCTTGATATAGGTATTGAGGTGCTAACCCTTTATGCCTTTTCCATTGAGAACTGGCAACGCCCAGAAGATGAGGTGACAACCCTGATGGAGCTTCTTGAGGTCTATCTCTCCACTGAACTGCTTGAGCTTGTCAAGGAGGGCATAAGGTTTAGAGTGATTGGCAACAGACAGCGCCTTCCAGAGCAGATACAGATGATTATAAATGATGCTGAGAGGCTTACCGAAAAAAACAGCCGTTTAAACCTTGTTCTTGCCCTCAGCTACAGCGGTAGAGATGAGATAATCAGGGCCATCAAGAGGCTCATAGAGTCAGGGCTTGGGCCTGAGGAGATAAACGAAACCGTCTTTGAGGGTTTTCTTGATACAAAGGGGCTTCCCCCTGTTGACCTGATTATCAGGACAAGCGGTGAGATAAGAATCAGCAACTTTCTCCTCTGGCAGGGTGCCTATGCAGAGCTTTACTTTACCGAAACCCTCTGGCCTGACTTCACAAAGGAGGAGTTTATGCTCGCTCTTCAGGACTTTCAGAGAAGGGAAAGGAGATTCGGGACTGTTCTGTCCCCGTAGCGAGGAAAGATGAGAAAAAGAGAGATAGTTGCAGCCATCCTGTTACCCCTTTTATATCTTTACATCATGAAGCTTCCCTCTGAGTTCTTTCTTGCCCTTTTAGCCTTTGCATGCCTTGTTGCCCAGTCAGAGTTTTACACCATGTATGAGGTAAGAGGTGGACTCAGGCACTTTGGGCTGTTCTACGGGCTTTTCTATCTGCTTATAAGCTATCTCGGTCTGGCAGATGTTACTGTTGTGGTTGGTTTTTTTCTGATTACTGTTCTCATCAGACTCTTCTCAAAAAGCCATAGCCCTGAAAATGCTCTTTCCCACATTGCCCCAGTTGTGGTTGGTTTTTTGTACATCCCCTTTATATTGAGCCTTCTTCTCTATGTCCGTCAGGCAGGACCTGGCTGGATTATCTACACCGGGGTGACTGTATGGGCCTCTGACAGTTTTGCCTACTATGTGGGGAAAAACCTGGGAAGGCATAAACTCTACCCATCTATGAGCCCAAAAAAGACCATTGAAGGAGCTTCGGGCTCGGTTGTGGGAGGTATGGTCTTTTCATGTATAATAAAATATCTTCTTTTGAAGGACCTTTCATTAGCCCATGCCCTTGTGCTTGGAGCTCTGATAGGTGCCATTGCTGTTGTGGGAGACCTTTCAGAATCTATGTTCAAAAGAGACTCGGGTGTGAAGGACTCAAGCTTTCTCATTCCAGGCCATGGAGGCATGCTTGATAAGTTAGACGGTATAATCTTTGCCACACCAGTGGTCTTTCTTTATTTGAGGTATCTGCTCCGATGAAAAGGCTTTCCATCCTTGGTTCCACAGGAAGTATCGGAAGGGCAACCCTTGATATTGTTAGGAGGTATCCTGAGCACTTCAGGGTTGTTGGCCTTGCTGCAGCCAGCAATGTTGAGCTTATGGCAGAGCAGATTAAGAGCTTCAACCCCCTGATGGTTGCCCTTTATGACAGTGCTTCTGCAGAAGATATAGCGAGGCGCTTCCCTGAACTACGGGTTTTAAGTGGCACAGAGGGCCTTATTGAGGTAGCCACCATGGAGGAGGCAGACTTTGTGCTTTCAGCCATTTCAGGTTCTTCAGGACTTCTGCCCACCTACGAGGCGGTCAGGGCTGGGAAAACCATCGGACTTGCAAACAAGGAGACCCTCGTGATGGCTGGAGAACTGATAAACCGAGAGGCAAAGGCAGCCATAATCCCGGTTGACAGTGAACACAGTGCAATTTTTCAGTGCCTACAGGGTCACAGGACAGAGGATGTCAGAAAGCTCATACTTACAGCCTCTGGAGGCCCCTTCAGGGGCATGAAAAGAAAGGAGCTTGAGGCTGTCACAGGAGAGGATGCCCTGAAACATCCCACCTGGCAGATGGGCAGAAAGGTCACCATTGACTCTGCAACCCTTATGAACAAGGGGCTTGAGGTGATTGAGGCCCACCACCTCTTCGGGTTTAGGCCTGAACAAATAGATGTGGTGATACACCATCAGAGCATTGTCCACTCAATGGTTGAGTTTATTGACGGCTCCTTGATTGCCCAGCTTTCAGTGCCTGACATGAGGGGCCCTATCGCCTATGCCCTGTCCTATCCTGAACGGCTGCCTGATGTGCTTAACCGCTGTAGCCTCTCTGAGCTTAAAACCCTGAGCTTTGAATCACCCGACCTGGAGACCTTCTCCTGTCTCAGGCTCTGTTACAGGGCCATTGAACTGGGTGGCACCGCTCCTGCTGTAATAAATGCTGCCGATGAGAAGGCAGTGGATGCCTTTCTTAAGGGTTTCATAGGGTTTAATGACATCCCTGCTATAATAGAAGAGATACTCTCAGCCCACAGGCCAGCCCCTGTTGAGACAATCTCCGATGTCCTGGAGGCAGACCAATGGGCAAGAAAACGCTTTGATGAGCTTATGGAGGAAAGGGTTTGACTGTTCTATCAGCTATAGTTTTACTGGGTGTCTTGATATTTGTCCATGAGTTAGGACACTTTATAGTGGCAAAGCTCTCAGGGGTTAAGGTGCTACGCTTCTCCCTTGGTTTTGGACCGAAGGTGGTTGGCAAGAGATGGGGAGAGACAGAGTACCTTCTGTCTGCCCTTCCCCTTGGCGGCTATGTGAAGATGCTCGGTGAGGAGCCAGAGGAGGAGCTACCCCTTGAAGAGGCTGAAAGGGCCTTTAATCGTCAACCCCTGCATAAAAGGGCAATGATAGTCTTTGCCGGGCCACTTTTTAACATCCTCCTTACCTATTTGATATTCAGCCTGGTGTTAACAGCAGGGCTTCCCATAAACATCCCTGTTATCAAACAGCTGAAGCCCACCATTGACTCGGTTGAAGAGGGCTATCCTGCCCATAAGGCAGGCCTTAAGCCAGGAGACCTGATAAAGGAGATAGACGGCCGTCCGATTGATACCTGGTTTGACCTGGTAAGCATTGTTTCAAAGAGCCCTGATAAGGAGCTTGAGTTTACTGTCTTGAGGGGTGAGCAACTCCTGAAGGTAAAGATAAAGCCCCAGCGGGTTGAGGAGGAAGGCCCTCAGGGGGAGAAGGTGGTGATTGGGAGGATAGGGGTCAGAAAAACAGGGGGCTCCTTTTTTGAAAGCATTGAGGCAAAAGGACTGCTTCAGGCCCCGATAAAGGGTGCCTGGGCTACCTACAGGATGGGGTTATTCATCGTTGACTCAATAAGGATGCTACTGACAGGTGAGGTATCCTTTAAAAACCTTGGTGGACCTGTAACCATCCTTAAGGAGTCAGGCAAGGCTGCCTCTGCAGGTATCCTTGCCTATGTGATGTTCATGGCCCTCTTGAGCGTCAATCTCGGTGTGCTTAATCTGTTGCCCATCCCGATACTGGATGGGGGACATCTACTGCTTTTTCTGGTTGAGGCTCTGAAGGGTGAACCCCTTAATGAGCGGACCGTTTTAATCGTTCACAGGATTGGCTATGCCATACTTATTATCCTTATGGGCTTTGCCCTTTATAATGATATAGTGAGGATATTCACCGACTCTTAATCACCTGCACTTGAAACCCCGAACCATCTAAAACTTATAATAAATGGACAATGAAGGAACTTGAGACACTCAGGGATGCCTTAAGGGAGTTTGCCAGGGAAAGGGACTGGGACAGGTTTCACTCACCCAAGAACCTTTCCATGGCACTGATTGTGGAGGCTGCTGAACTGGTTGAGCATTTTCAATGGCTTACACAGGCAGAAAGCCTTGCACTTTCGGAAGACAAACTTCAGAAGGTAAAGGAGGAGCTTGCCGACATCCTTATATATCTTGTAAGGCTGGCAGACAAGCTCGGAGTTGACCTGATTGAAGAGGCCCATAAAAAGATTGAGAAGAATTCTCGCAAATATCCTAAAGAACTGGTAAAAGGCAGGGCAGATAAATATACGGAATATGAATAAACATGAACTGGAAGTAAAGATCTACTACGAAGACACTGACTGTGGCGGAGTGGTCTATTATGCAAACTACCTGAAGTACTTTGAGCGCGCAAGGACAGAGATGTTTGAGGAGGCCTGTAAACCACTCACCGAGCTGATGAAAGAGGGCATTCAGTTTGTGGTAGCTGAGGCATCGTTAAAATATCACCGCCCTGGCAGGTATGCTGACCGCCTGATTGTAGAGTCCTGGATTAAGGAGATGGGCCATGTCTCCCTTGTCTTTGGACACAGGGTCAGGAGAAAGAAAACCAAGGAGGTGCTCGTTACAGGGGAGGTCAAGATTGCCTCGGTTGGCAGCGACCTAAGGCCTGTAAAAATGCCATCGGAGATAAGGGAAAAGATGAGGGTCTATTTAACCGATGACTAACTGAGGTGAATTGTTGATGAAGTTAAAAAGCAAAGAGGAACTCCGAGATATTATCAATGACCTTAAGAAAAGGGGCAAAAGGGTGGTGTTCACCAATGGATGCTTTGACATCCTTCATGCAGGCCATGTGAGCTATCTTCATCAGGCACGGCAGCTTGGCGATGTGCTTGTGGTTGGGATAAACTCTGATGAATCTGTAAAAAGGCTCAAACCTAAAAGACCCATCGTGCCCTGTGCTCAGAGGGTGGAGGTGCTTTCTGCCCTTGAGATGGTTGACTATGTGGTGGTCTTTGATGAAGACACCCCCTATGAGCTGATAAAGACCCTTGAGCCTGATGTGCTCGTAAAGGGTGGTGACTGGAAGGTTCAGGAGATAGTGGGCTCTGACCTTGTAAGGGAGACCTACAGCCTACCCTACCGGGAGGGCCTCTCCACCACCTCTATTATTAACAGGATTATTGAGCGATACTGCTAATCACAGGATATGAAGTCATCCCTTCCCGAAGAGCTATACCAGTTTATTATTGAGCATGCCGAAGATATAATTAAAGAAGGCACCACCTGCGAGCTTTACAACATGACCGAGCCTGCAACTGCGCTCTTTATCTCAATCTTAAATGAACTCTACCCATCCTTACGGATAACAGGAATTGTTAAAAACACCTCCCAGGCTCGGCGGCTTACCTCAAATATAACCTTCTTTAAAAGGCTCTTCTCTCTAAACCTTCAGTCTAACCCTGTCTATATTCCCGAGCACTCTGACGCTCAGTCGCTGGGCCTAAGGCTTAAGGGGCTCCATACCTCAAAGCCAGGGGATATCCTTTTTATGACAGTGGATGGCCTGTACAGTGATACCTACCCGATGGAGGAGCTTTCAAAGAGGCTAATAGAGATAAGCAGAGGTGGAGAGTATCCCAGACCTGAGTTTGTTGAGGCACTGCAGAGGGCGGGTTACAGGAGGGTATCAGAGGTCACCGAACCAGGAGGGTTTTCCTTCAGAAGATGGATTATTGATGTCTTTCCCGTTGGCGAGGACCTGCCTGTGAGGATTGAGTTTTTTGGTGACCAGGTGGAATCTATCAGGTCCTTTGAGATTGAAACCCAGGTCTCAGGGCAGCAAAGGGATAGGGTTGTTCTATACCCTGCTATAGAAAGCACCGATACTGTGCCAGTCTTTGAACACCTGAAAGAAAGAACCGTCTTTATAAGTCTTGTCCCTGCTGAAGGGCTCCCCGAGGGGATACCTGCCTTTTATGTCCATGAATTAAGGATTGAGGGAAAGGCCAATATGCCAGTTCAGGGGCTCCAGGGCCTTGGACTTTTAAGGCATGAAAGGCAGTCCCTCGGAGAGATAGCCAGGGCTATCAAAAGGCTTCCCTCCGATGAGAGGTTATTGTTTGTAACCCTGACCAGGGCACAGGCAGACAGAATTAGAGAGCTTCTTCAGGAAGAAGGCATTACCTCTCCCTTTGTTGAGCTTGAAAGGCTTTCTGATTATCAGGGCAGATGGGCTGTTACCCTTGGTGGTCTTACCGAGGGGCTCAGGCTGAAGGGGCTTGTGCTGGTAACCTCCAATGACCTGTTTGGTAAGGCTCCTGAGTTCAGAAGCACCGAGGTTTCAAGGCTTTCAAGGGTGCTGGCAAGGCTTGATGAGATCAGCCCTGGCGACTATGTGGTTCACAAAAAGCACGGAATAGGCATATTCAGGGGGCTGAAAAGGCTTGGCACCGATGGGTCAACCACAGAGGTTGTTGAGATAGAGTATGCAGGGGGCATAAGGATTTACATTCCCGTCCAGAACCTTTCCCTCTTACAGAAATACAGGGCAGAGGAAGGTGCTGTCCCGAGACTTGACCGTCCAGGGAGTAAGAACTGGGAAAGAAAAAAGGAACGCATTAAAAGACGCATAAAGGAGCTGGCAGAGCGTCTGGTTCGTCTGTATGCCCACCGTGAGGTTGTAAAAGGCTTTGCCTTCAGCAGCGAGACCGAACTCCACAGGGAGTTTGAATCCTTCTTCCCCTTTGAACTCACCCCTGACCAGGAACGCACCTGGCAGGAGGTAAAAAGGGACATGGAGTCACCCCGCCCAATGGACCGTCTTATCTGCGGTGATGTGGGCTTTGGAAAAACCGAGATAGCCATGAGAGCCGCCTTCAAGGCGGTATTTGATGGAAAGCAGGTGGCAGTGCTTGTGCCCACCACTCTTCTCTGTGAGCAACACTACAGGACCTTTACTGACCGATTTGCTGCCTTTCCAATCAGGATTGACTACCTTAGCCGTTTCAAAACACCGAAGGAGCGCAGAGCCACCCTTGAAAGGCTGAGGCTTGGCGAGATTGATATCATCATCGGCACCCATGCCCTGCTGGGCAAAGGGGTGAAGTTTTATGACCTCGGTCTGCTTGTGGTTGACGAGGAGCACCGCTTCGGGGTTACCCACAAAGAGAGGATTAAGGAATTAAGAAAAAAAGTGGATTGCCTTAGCCTAAGCGCAACCCCAATCCCCCGAACCCTGGAGATGTCCCTTTCTGGCATCAGGGAGATGTCCCTTATAGAGACCCCTCCAGAGGAGAGGCTTGCAGTAAGGGGCATTGTTACGGTCTTTAATGAGGATGTAATCAGAGAGGCCATAGAAAGGGAGCTTAAAAGAGGGGGTCAGGTCTTTTTTGTAAACAATAGAATAGGCGAGCTTGATTCCCTTAAAGGTATGCTAAAAAGGCTTGTGCCCACCCTGAAAATCCTTATCGCCCATGGCCAGATGCCTGAAAGGGAGCTTGAGGAGGTGATGCACCGTTTTGTAAACCAGGAGGCTGACCTTCTTCTCTGCACAGCCATTATCGGCTCTGGCATTGACCTTCCCACCGTCAACACCATAATCATAAACAGGGCTGACAGGATGGGCCTTGCCGACCTGTATCAGCTTAAAGGTCGGGTCGGAAGGGGTGCTGAGCAGGGCTGGGCATACTTTCTTATCCCACCAGTTAGTAGCCTCACCGATGAGGCTAAAAGGAGGATAAGGGCGATAGAGGAGCTAAACCACCTTGGGGCTGGCCTGAGCATTGCCATGAGAGACCTTGAAATCAGGGGGGCTGGAAACCTGCTTGGAAAAGAGCAGTCAGGCCATATCCATGAGATCGGGCTTGACCTCTATATGGAGATGCTCAACCGAGAAGTATCAGCCCTGAAGGGCAAGCCCCTTGAGGAGGAGGTTGAGCCATCCATTGACCTGAACCTCCCTGCCTTTATCCCCGAAGAGTATATTGAGGATGCAGCCATAAGGCTTGGCATCTACAGGAAACTGGGCCTTTCAAAGGGGTCTGAAGAGCTTGAGAGTTTAAAAAGAGAGATTACAGACCGTTTTGGCAAACCACCTGAAGAGGTAAATACCCTTTTTGAGGTTATGGGGATAAAGGCTCTGGCAGCTAAGCTGGGGATTAAACGAATAGGAGAAAAGCACAGAAGGGTTGTAATTGATTTTGATGAAAGGACCAGTCCACCACTGGAGAGGGTTATGGAGCTACCCTCAAAGACTGGCATTGATGAGCTTCGTTTTCACACCACAGGGTTTTCCTTTTCTATTGATAAAAAGACAGGGTTAATTGATGCAGTTAAAGGGGTGCTTGAGCAGCTTTCAGATTGATGGTCTATATAAAAAATTTTAATATTCTTTTCATATTATTGATAGCTTCCTATATCAAATGTTACTTTATTTTACTTCAAAAAGCATTTGTTACAATTTGAAACGCTCCAGCTGTTTAATCCATCAAACCGAGGTTTAAGGTATTAATTTTTAAGACATCCCTGCCAGAAGAGGCAGGGTATTTCTGAATAAAAGGGAGCTTCCCCAGAACAAGGGTTACCAGAAACACAGAGGAGGAATGTTTTGGAGGAAAGACTTCAGGGCATACTTGACAACTACTATAAAAATGAGGGTAACATCATCTCCATCCTGCAGGAGCTGGAAGAGACCTTTGGATACCTTCCCGAGGAGGCAATCAACTGGTTTTCCAAAAGGCTTGATATCCCACCTGCCAAGTTCTTCGGTGTAGCAACCTTCTATGCCCAGTTTCACCTTAAGCCCAGAGGGAAAAACATAATTACCGCCTGCTGTGGAACCGCCTGTCATGTGAAGGGCTCAGAAAGGCTAATAAACAGCCTCGTTAAGGAGCTCCAGATACCTGCAGGTGAGGACACCTCTGAGGATGGGGAGTTCACCGTTGAGAGGGTAAACTGTGTGGGTGCCTGTAGCATCGCACCGGTTGTGATAATAAACAAAGAAGTACATGGCAAGATGACCCCTGACAAGCTTATGAAGGAGATAAAAAAACTTAAATAGGAGCCAGAAAGGGATGCCTAAAGAGATAAATATAAAGGTCTGCATGGGCACTGGCGGCTTAGCTGCAGGTGGAAAAGAGGTAATGGAGACCTTCAGAGATGCCCTTAGGAAAGAAGGCATTGAGGCCACAGTGGAAAAGAACTGCTCTGTCCATAAGGTTGGCTGTAGAGGCTTCTGTGCAAGGGATGTTCTGGTGGATGTGATTATAGATGGTGAAAAGACCACCTATGAATATATAAAACCTGATATGGTGGAAAGGATTGTTAAGGAGCACATCCTTCAGGGCACACCTGTAG
>CAZIIE010000017.1:0-19081 GCA_964539375.1 uncultured Nitrospirota bacterium
GTTTAGAATTTAGATATTAGTGCTTAGAATTTACCTCTTCACCCCTTCACCACTACACCACTACACCAATATACCAATACACCAAATCTTTCATAATTTAGATATTAGTGCTTAGAGATTTATTATATCCCTTATTCCCTGCCTCCTTCAACCCTTATAACCACGGTTTTACCGGATACCACATCAAGCCTGTCAATCCTTTCAATGGCCTCCTGCACATCCCTTTCCCTGGCCGTGTGAGTGAGAAGCACGAGGGGCACTGCCTCACCGACCTTTCTACCCTTCTGAATAACAGAGGCTATACTTATCTGGTGTTCGCCAAGGATGCCTGATATCTTTGATAGCACTCCAGGGCGGTCAAGGGCTGTACAACGGAAGTAATACATTGACTCTATCTCACCGATAGGCTTTACCTTCAGGGAAGACTCACTTCCCAGGAAGGCAAGGTCCCTGTCACCCCTAACACCATCCCTTATTCTTCTTGCAATGTCAATAATGTCAGCTACAACCGCCGAACCTGTGGGCATATCACCTGCACCTCTGCCGTAATAGAGGGTCTCACCAACTGCATCGCCCTCCACATAAAGGGCGTTTAACACACCATCAACCTTTGATATCAGATATTCATCGGGTATCATGGTTGGATGAACCCTCAGCTCCACCTCACCGTTTATCAGTTTCGCTATGGCAAGAAGCTTGATCTTGTAACCCAGTTCTCTGGCAAACTCTATATCCATTGCCTTAATCCCCGAAATCCCTTCCACATAAAGGCTTTTGTAAGAAAGGGGGATACCAAAGGCCAGAGAGGCAAGAAGGGTGAGTTTATGGGCACTGTCAATTCCCTCAATATCAAAGGTAGGGTCTGCCTCAGCATACCCCCTTTGCTGTGCCTCCTTCAGTGCCTCGGAAAAATCTATCCCCTCCTGGGTCATCTTGGTCAGTATATAATTGGATGTCCCATTTATGATGCCGTATATATTTAAGATGTTATTTGCTGTAAGGCCTTCCTTCACCACCTTTATAATCGGTATCCCCCCTGCCACAGAGGCCTCAAAGCCAAGGCACAGGTTCTTCTGGATTGCAAGGCTGAATATATCTTCACCCTCGGTTGCAAGGAGTGCCTTATTAGCTGTCACCACATGTTTACCCCTGTCAAGGGCCTTAAGAATAAACTCCTTGGCAGGACTTATCCCTCCAATGAGCTCAACAACAATATCAATTTCAGGGTCCTCTATCAGTTCCATTGCATTGGTTGTTAAAACACCATCGGGCAGTCTTATGCCTCTGTCTGTCTCAATGTCCAGGTCGGCTATCCTTTTAAGCACAACCTCCACATCGGTTTTTTTCTGGATTACCTCTTTATTTTCCAAAAGAATCCTTACAGTTCCTGAACCTACAGTGCCAAAACCGATAACTCCAACATTTACCCTCATCTGAAAAGCCTCCTTATACCCTTTATGGCCTGTCTGATTCTGTGCTCATTCTCAACCAGAGCAAATCTGACATACTGGTCTCCTCCCTCGCCAAAGCCGATCCCTGGTGATACAGCAACCTTTGCCTCCTTGAGCATGAACTTTGCAAACTCAAGTGAGCCCATCTTAACATAGGGCTCGGGTATCCTTGCCCAGACAAACATGGTTGCCTTTGGAGGGTCAATCTTCCAGCCTATTCTATTGAGCCCCCTGCAGAGGGTGTTACGCCGTTTTTCATAGGTCTTTCTTATCTCCTCAACACAGTCCTGGGGTCCTCTCAAGGCTATGATACTGGCTATCTGTATGGGCTGAAACATACCATAATCAAGGTAGCTCTTTATTTTGGTCAGTGCCCCAACTAACTCCCTGTTACCAACACAAAAGCCAACTCGCCAGCCTGCCATTGAGTAGCTCTTGGTAAGGGAAAAAAACTCCACACAAACATCCTTTGCACCTGATACCTGTAATATGCTCGGTGCCTTGAAGTTATCAAACACAAGATCAGCATAGGCAAAATCATGAATCACGATCAGGCTATTTTCCTTTGCAAAGTCCACCACCCTTTTGAAAAATTCCAGGTCCACCACCTCGGTGGTCGGGTTGTGGGGGAAGTTTATTATCAGGAGCTTTGGCCTTGGCCAGGTATTTTTATAGGCCTTCTCAAGCTCCTCAAGAAAGTTTATCCCTGGTCCAATGGGGACGCTCCTTACCTCACCGCCTGCGATTATAACACTGTAAGGATGAATAGGATAGGCAGGCGTTGGAGTAAGGGCAACATCACCTGGCTCAACTATGGCAAGGGCAAGATGACTGAGCCCCTCCTTTGAACCTATGGTTACCACTGCCTCTGTTTCAGGGTCAAGTTCCACATCAAAACGCCTCTTGTACCACTCGCAGATAGCCATCCTTAACTGGGTAATGCCCCTTGAAGCAGAGTAGCGATGATTCTTTGGATTCCTTGCTGCCTCGCAGAGCTTCTCCACAATATGAGGCGGAGTTGGCAGGTCGGGGTTGCCCATTCCTAAATCAATGATGTCTTCTCCCCTTCGTCTTGCCTCATATTTCAGGTTGTTTACAATGGAAAACACATAGGGAGGCAGTCTTTTGATCCTGTGAAACTGAAATATACCCTCTGTGGCATTGTCTTTCATTATTAAACCCCTTTATGTAGCATTTTTCATTGCATTGGCTCGGTCAACTCTGGTATTTTACATCTAAATAGCTGTTTTAGACAAGAAAAAGGTTGGTGTATTGGTGTATTGGTGTAGTGGTATATTGGTGTAGTGGTATAGTGGTTTATTGGTTAAACAGGCTTAAGGCGATAGGCTAAACTTAAAGGATGAATTGATGAAGGGCAGGGAGGTTATATGATTGGTCTCATTGGAGGAAGTGGTCTTTATGAACTGCCAGGCATAAAAACCCTTGATGAGCAGGCTGTGGAAACTCCCTATGGTAATCCCTCTGACAGGCTCAAGATTGCCGAGCTTGAAGGAAAACAGATAGTCTTCCTACCAAGACACTCCTATAAACACAACATTCCTCCCCATCGGGTGAACTACAGGGCAAATATCTGGGCATTAAAGCATCTCGGTGCAAAAAGGATTATTGCAGTAAACGCTGTGGGCGGGATAAACACCGAATACAGCCCTGGTGATATTGTTATCGCTGACCAGATAATAGACCTTTCCCGTTCAAGGGTATCAACCTTTTTTGAAGATGATGATGTGGTTCATGTGGATTTCACCGAACCCTTCTGTCCTGAGATGAGGGCTGTGTGGACAGCCCCTGCTTTTAAGAACAGGTACAATCTCCATCCCTCTGGCACCTATGTATGCACCGAAGGGCCAAGGCTTGAGACAGCTGCCGAGATATCCTACATGCGTCTTATTGGTGGTGATATGGTGGGCATGACGGGAATGCCTGAGGCAGTGCTTGCAAGGGAGCAAGAGCTCTGTTATCTGATGATAGCTGTTATAACTAACCCTGCTGCTGGCCTTACTACTAACAGGCTCACCACAACCGAGGTGCTTGAGACCATGAAAAGGTCAAACGAAAGGGTAAAGCAGATGATTGTGGAGGGACTGTCAGAACTCCCCTCTGAAAGGCGCTGTCCCTGTAAGGATGCCCTTAAAGAGGCAAGACTTTAGATGGAGACAATCCTCATAGTAGAAGACAAAAAGTCCATGGCCCAGATGCTCAAGGAATCCCTTGAGTCAGAGGGCTATCGCTGTGTGGTTGCCCCTGATGGTGAGGAAGCGGTATCGCTCATAAAGGCTGAGTTTTTTGACCTCATAATTTCTGACCTTAAACTTCCCCGAAAAGATGGTCTTGAGGTTCTGAGGACAGCCCAGCAGGAGGACCCCTCCCTTCCTGTAATCATCATGACAGCCTTTGGAACCATTGAGACTGCTGTTAAGGCTATAAAGGAAGGTGCCTTTGATTTCATCACAAAGCCCTTTGATACAGACCATCTTCTTGTCCTTATCCGCAGGGCACTTCAGCAGAAAAGGCTTTTCAGAGAAAACATCTTGCTCAGGCAGGAGCGTTCCACCAAAGAGGGCATACCCACCATAGTGGGAAAGTCAAAGGTTATGACAGCCCTGATAGAAAAGGTTAAGAAGGTTGCACCTACCAGAACCACTGTCTTGCTCCTTGGTGAAAGTGGCACAGGTAAAGAGCTCTTTGCAAGGGCAATCCATCACCTGAGCCCCAGGGCAGAGGCTATGTTTGTGCCCCTTAACTGTGCAGCCATACCAAGGGACCTTCTTGAAAGCGAGCTCTTCGGCCATGAAAAGGGTGCCTTCACAGGTGCCACATCAAGAAGACTTGGCAAGTTTGAGCTCGCCCATGGCGGCACCATATTCCTTGATGAGGTGGCTGAGCTTGAACTGTCCCTTCAGGCTAAGCTACTGAGGGCACTGCAGGACCAGAAGATTGAGAGGGTTGGTGGAACCAAGCTGATACAGGTGGATGTGAGGGTGATAGCAGCAACCAATACTGACCTCGCAAGGGCTGTCAAGGAGGGAAGATTCAGAGAGGACCTTTACTACCGTCTAAATGTCTTCCCGATAGAGATACCACCTCTCAGAGACCGAAAGGAAGATATCCCCCTTCTCGTTGAGTTTTTTATCAAGAAGTTTGCCGCTGAGATGAAGACCGATGAAAAGTCAGTATCAGAGGAGGCAATGAAGCTTCTTATGGACTATAACTGGAAGGGCAATGTCAGGGAGCTTGAAAACACCATTGAGCGTGCCATGATACTTGCCGATGGCAAAACCATTGAGCCCCGCCACATCTCCCTGCTTGCTCCACCAACCGATTCCTACCTTGACAGTCTCCCCATGGATGGACCCCTTGAAGAGACCACAAAGGCTGCCCTTAGAGTAGCTGAATCATTGAGAATAAGGAGAGCCCTTGAAAGGAACAGATGGAACAAAACCAGGGCTGCAGAGGAGTTAAACATAAGTTATAAAACCCTCCTAACAAAGATTAAAGAATATGGGCTTGAATAGCCCTTTTCTGAAGTGATAAACCCATCCCTATTTCCGCAAAAATCCTTTATATGTTAAATTGACACTAAATAATATAAGCTGATATACTTCTGTGTGTGGGGGGTAAAATGAACTCAACAGCTTGGTAGGTGCATGAGTCTTACTGGTAAATTAGAGGACCTCGCTTTAGCAGACATCTTTCAGATACTAAGTATTGGAAAGAAGACGGGGGCGCTTCTTATAAGCAGCACAAATCTAAAGGCAGCCATCCTTTTTAAAAGAGGCCTTGTGGTAAGGGCTGAATGTGACAGCCTTGATACAAAGGACCTGGGCCAGGACCTTCTTAAGGCTGGAATAATAAAAAAGACAAGCCTTGATATGGCCTATCAGGTAAAAGAAAAATTAGAAGACCGCTCCATTTCTGAGATACTGCTTGAGATGGGAGCTGTCTCAAAGGATACCCTTGACAGGGTGGCGAGAAAGAGGATTGAGAGGGTGATTGTCAGGCTTCTCATGTTAAAGGAGGGGGATTTCCGTTTTGAGCCTGACACAACCGATTTCAGGGCTGAGGAACTACCTGACACGGGCTGGGAGATATCAAAGGGGCTTAGCCCTGAGTATCTCCTGATGGAAGGGGCAAGGATTTATGATGAGACTATGCACTATGGAGCAATCCTTGAAGATGAAGACCTCTCCGAAGGCTCCCATGATGAACTGACCTCACTGCAGGCACAGACCAGCGATATCTCAGCCCTCAGGGCACTTTCTCAGGAGTTGAGGTTTCCCGAGACCCTTTCAGAGGTCAGTCTTCTGATAATGCGCTATGCAAGTGACCTGTTCAAGAGGGGGATACTCTTTGAGCACAGGGAGGGTAAGCTCTACGGCCTCGGTCAGTTTGGCCTTGACCTTGAAGGGGCTGACGAGATTATCAGAAACACAGTGGTAGAGCCTGTCAATGACGATGCCTTAAGCAGGGTTATCAGGTCAAAAACCCCATTCAAGGGAGAGCTAAAAAGGGACGATAGTACTGAAAGGATCATCTCGCTGATAGGTGGCGGGTGGCCTGTGGAGGTTGCTATTTTCCCTATAGTGGTGGAAGAGGATGTTAAGGCCCTTCTTTACTGTGATAATCAGCCCGATGGGGAGTCCATTGGTGAGACACCAGGGCTTGAGATATTCATCAATCAGGCTGGCCTCGCCCTTGAAAAGGCACTCTTGAAAAAGAGGCTAAAGGAGAGAGAGGCCCATTAGGAGGAGGCCGTGAAAAAGATATTGATTGTGGAGGATTCAGACTCAACAAGGGCTATGATGAGGGCAATTGTGGAGGATATGGGGGAGAACTTCCTTGTGTTTGAGGCTTCAAACGGATTTGAGGCGCTAAAGATCTTACCTACTGAAAATTTCAATCTCATTATCACCGACATCAACATGCCCGACATAAACGGTCTTGAGCTTATAAACTTCATAAAAACAACACCCCAATACAGCAAAATCCCCCTTATCATCGTAACCACTGAACGCACCGAAGAGGACCGCAGAAGGGGAATGGCTCTTGGTGCAAATGATTACATAACCAAACCCTTTGAGCCTGAACAGCTAAGGGAATCAATCCTGAACTTATTGGACAGATGAGCTCTAAAAAAGAGTTTGTCATAGAGGCTGAAGAACTGCTATCCGAGGCAGAATCCCTTCTTCTTGAGATACAGGAGGGCCTTCAGAGTGAGGTTAATCCTGACACAATAAATGCCCTCTTTAGAAACATCCATACCCTGAAGGGTATCTCCGGTCTGTTCGGCCATGAGGGGCTTCAGAACCTCTGCCACCACCTTGAAAACCTGCTTGACGACCTCAGGATGGGCAGGATTGAGCTAACAGAGGCTGCTGTGAACCTGATCTTTAAAAAACATGACTTTCTAAAAAGGGCAATAAAGGAGATAGCAAAGGGCGGAACTATAGATGTGGAAGCTGAAATAGGTGAGATAGAGGGCTTCAGGAGTTCACCAAAGGCGGTCTCAGCAACTGACCCCCTTGAAAAGGTGCTTGAGCCTGAACTTCTTAAAGTGCTTTCCGAGTATGAAGAACACCGACTAAGGGAAAACCTGAAAAAACAGAAGGGACTGTATCTGGGAGAGAAGGTCTTTAAACTCACCGATTTTGACAAAAAACTGAAGGCTCTAACCGAAAGGTTAAAAAAACTGGGAGAACTCATAGCAACCCTTCCTGTTTCAGAGGGTGTGCCCGAGGGCTCAATAGGCTTTAGAATGCTTATTGCTTCAGAAAAACCTGCTGAGGAGTTTAAGGGGATGTTAAAACTGAAGGTCCTTAAAGAGCCCTCCCAGAAAGAGACCCCTCCAGTTGCCCAGAAGAAACAGGCCCTCACCGATAGCATAAAGAGCGTTACAACCACCGTGAGGGTTGATATTGACAAGCTTGACATGGTCTTAAACACGGTGGGTGAGCTTTCCCTGACCTACGGTGCGATAAAGAGAATTGAAGATGAACTGCTTGAACAGTTTGGCTATGACAGGCTTGTCTTTGACATTCACAGGGTTGCCCAGAGTTTTACCAGAAAACTAAGGGAGCTTCAGGACTTCATCCTTGAGCTCAGGATGGTCCCAGTTGGACAGATATTTTCAAGGATATCCCAGATAGTAAGAAGGCACTCCAGAGAGCTTCACAAGGAGGTGGAGCTAAAGATCTTTGGTGAGGAGACAGAAATAGACAAATACATAGCTGAAGAGATCGTTGACCCCCTGATGCATATAGTTAGAAACTCTATAGACCACGGCATTGAGCCTCCTGATGAAAGAGAAAGGCTTGGGAAACAGAGGGCTGGCAGACTCTGCTTACGGGCCTATCAAAGGGGCTATAATGTGGTGGTTGAGGTGGAAGATGACGGAAGGGGAATGGATGTTGAAAAGATTAGAAAGAAGGCAATTGAAAAGGGGCTCATCCCAGAAGAGGAGAGACTGAGCAGAAAGGAGATTATAGAGCTGATATTTAAGCCCGGTTTCAGCACTGCCGACACAATAACAGAGGTATCGGGCAGAGGAGTGGGGATGGATGTGGTAAAGGACAGGGTCTCAGCCCTTGGTGGTTATGTTGACATTGAGACAGAAAAGGGCAGCTTTACCCGTATATCCCTTATTCTGCCAATCACCCTCGCCATTATAAAGTCCCTCCTTGTGAGGGTCGGCCAGTACCAGTTTGCCATTGCCCTCTCCTCTATATCTGAGACCGTGCATGTTTCTCGCTCAGACATTCAGAGCATTGAGGGAAGACTGGTGTATAATCTAAGGGAAGAACCCCTCCCCCTTGTCCTTTTAAACCAGTACTATGGTATTGAAGATACAGACCACCAGGAGGATGCCTTTATAATAGTGGCTGGATTTGGTGACAGAAGGATTGGCCTTTTGGTTGATGAGGTCTTGGGCAGTCAGGACCTGGTAATAAAGTCGCTCGGGCAGTATCTTGAAGGGTTAAAGGGATTTGCAGGGGCTGCAGAGGTTGGAAGGCATGAGGTGGTAATGGTCATTGATGTGGAATCAATAATTCAGGAGGCACTTGTAAGCTATAAAGGAGCACTCTCATGACCACGATGTTGGAGCTACTGGAGGAGGCCTTCGGGCTCAAGGAAAGACCCTTTTCAAAAACACCAGACCCTCGTTTTCTTTACCTCAGCAATACCCATGAAGAGGCCCTTGCCCGACTTCAATACGCTGTTGAGGAAAAGGAGATTGTGCTGCTCACAGGTGAGATAGGCTGTGGTAAAACCACCCTGACCCGTGCCTTAATGGACAGCCTTGATGAAAGTTACAGGGTAATCTACATACTCAACCCACGACTGACTGCAAATCAGTTTGTCCGAACCGTTGCCAAAAGGCTGGAAATTGATATCCCCTATAATTACAAGGATGACCTTCTGGAGGCTGTTTATGACAGGGTGTACCAACTATATGAAGAGGGAATTACACCTGTAATAATAATTGATGAGGCTCAACTGATACCCAAAAGGGAAACCTTTGAAGAGATAAGGCTTTTAAGCAACTTTCAGCTTGACCATACCAATCTTTTAAGCATAGTGCTTGTTGCACAGCCTGACATCAGAAGAAGGCTCCGACACCGCACCTATGCACCTCTTAAACAGAGAATAGGTATGTTCTACCATCTGAGACCACTTAATAGAGATGAGGTAAAAAATTATATAGAACACCGTCTCAGGGTCTCGGGAAGAGAGGATGAGCTCTTCACCCAGGAGGCCATTGATGAGGTATACAGATTTTCAAGGGGTATCCCAAGACTTATAAATTCCGTTGCCAATGCCTCCATGCTTGAGGCCCTTTCAAGAGAAGCCCTGATGGTCACAGCCGAGCATGTGAAAGGGGCAGCCCAGGAGCTTGAGATAGATGGATTTAGCAAGGATTAGGAAAAAGCTGAAGAAAAAGAAGGAGCAAAGGCCCGAAGGCCCTGCAGAGGAAACCGGAAAAAGGGAAGGCTCGCAAGCCACCTCAGCTTCCGCCGAAAAGCCTCTTTCAGCGCCTGATGAGCAAAGGGAGGAAAAAAGGGTAAGACTCCTCTGTTTCTTCCTCGGCAGCGAGGTCTTTGCCCTTAAGATGGATGATGTTAGCGAGATAATAAAACCTTACCGTATAACACCTATTCCAAAAACACCTGATTACCTGCTTGGGGTCATCACCCTGAGGGGCAAGATAATCCCTGTGCTTGACCTGAAAAGGAAGCTAAAGGTGTCAGAGCAAAAGACCGAGGATACCGATGCTGACAGACACTACAGGGATAAGATAATCATTGGAAGGGGACCAAAGGGTCCCATTGGTTTTTATTCCGAGAGGGTTGTTGGCGTTTTAGATGTGCTGGAAGAGGAGCTGAAAAAGGGCCCTACCCATATCAATGAGGAGCAGTCAAGGTTCATAGATGCAGTAGCAGTTCAGAGGGGAAGATTTATTACAATACTGAAGGCAGGGGAGGCACTGTCACTGGAAATCCAAAGGAATGGAAATGGGAGGAGTTAAGGAAAATGGGAGCACTTGAAAAAAGGATTATCGGCACCATAGTTGCCATTGTGGCAACCGGAAGCCTCATAGCCTCACTAATAATAATATACCTTCAGAAACGAGACCTCTACGATACAGCAACTGAAAAGCTCATTGAGACCTCTCTGGTAATCTCCAAAAGCATTGAAAGAACAATGCTTGAAGGTAAGGCGGAGGTAACAAAGGCTATGGTCTCTGACCTGAGGCGTTTAAGCAGTGTTGAAGACATAGAGGTTTTGAATTATAAAGGTCTTGAGGCCTTTAATCCATCCTCTGAGATTGACGAATCAAGCACTATCAGTCGTTTTAACCAGTCCCTTACCCCCTATGTAACCATCAGGGAGGGCACCTTAAGGATCTATCGCCCCCTTGAAAACGGGCCTGCCTGCCAGAGGTGTCATCATGAGCAGAGCCCCTTTCTCGGCGTTGTAAAGATATCCCTTTCCCTTAAAAAGGAACAGCAACGACTAAAGAGCATGCTCTCTTTAAGCATAGTTATCACCGTACTGGCTGTGGTCGCTGTTGTGGTAACCCTTGCCCTTCTTATTCGGAGGATGATTATCAAGCCTATAAACAGAATTAAAAATGCCACAAAGAGGCTCTCCATGGGAGACCTTTCACAGAATCTTTCTATCAGGGGAGGAGACGAGATAGCCCTTGTGAGTCAGTCCCTTCAGGAGGCTATCTACAGCATCTCCTCAATACTGCAAAGGGTTAAGGACATAACCAGAAGGGTATCAAGGGTAGCCTCTGAGGTTGAAAATGACTCAAGGGAGGTGGTTGAGGGAACAAAAAAGGAAGCAGAGGCTATTGAGGTAATATCAAGCTCTATACAGGAGTTAAACTCTTCTATATCGGAGATTGCTGAAAGCACCGAAAGCCTTGCCGTCTCATCCGAGCAGACCTCAACCGCCATAGAGGAGATGAGTTCAAGCATTGCAGAGATTGCTAAGAACACTAACTTCCTTTCCGAGTCTGTTGATTCCACATCAAGCTCAATTGAACAGCTATCTTCATCAATCAGACAGGTGGCCGGACACGCTGAAGAGCTCTTGAGTGCTGCTGATGAGACCCTTGCAACCCTTGAGCAGATCACAAGGTCTGTAAAGAATGTGGAGGAAAGCACCAGGGAATCGGCTGAACTGAGCCAGAAGGTGATGGAGGAGGCAACCACCTTCGGAATGGATGCCATTAAAAAGACCATTGAGGGCATGGACAGGATAAGGGTCTCTGTTGAGACCACTGCAGAGTATATAAGAAGGCTTGGGAGCCGCTCTGAAGATATCGGCAAAATTCTCACCGTTATAGATGACATAACCGACCAGACAACCCTTCTTGCCCTTAACGCAGCCATACTGGCAGCCCAGGCAGGTGAGCATGGCAAAGGCTTTTCAGTGGTTGCTGATGAGATTAAAGACCTTGCTGAGAGGACATCCTTCTCAACCCACGAGATATCCACCCTTATACAGAATGTACAGAAGGTGGTAAGGGAGGCAATTGAGGCAATGGAAGTGGGATTAAAGGCGGTTGAGGAAGGCATGCACCTTGCTGGAGAAGCCTCAGAGGCCCTTACAAAGATTGCAGAAAGCTCAAAGAGGTCCTATGAAATGGCAGTTACCATTGACCGCTCAACGGCTGAGCAGACTGAGGCAGCAAGGTTTGTGACCGAGCAGATGGAACGGGTAAGAGATATGTCAAAACAGATAGCCAGGGCGATGCAGGAGCAGAAAAAGGGAATGCAGCTCATAATGAAGGCAACCGAACAGATAAGGGACATCTCGGCACAGGTTAAAACCGCCACAGAGGAACAGTCCCAGCAGAGCAGAATGATAAGAGAATCTACAGAAACTGTGGCTGAAAACAGCCAGCAGATAGCCAATGCTATTTATGAACAGAAGGAGGGCTCACAGCAGATTAACAACTCCCTTCTTAACATCATTGACCTGCCCCAGAAAAACCGTCAGCTCTCCTTTAAGCTTAACAACTCCCTCCGTGCACTCCTCAAGGATGCTGAGCTGATATTTACCGAGATGGAAAGGTTTATCCTTCCCTCAACTGTAAAGGCTGAAGATATTGAGAGGTTCGGGGTTGTCCCCCTTAAGTCTCCAGCAGAGATGCACAGGATGTTCAAACCCCTTTCAGAGTATCTTTCAGAAAGACTGAAAAAGAAGGTGGAACTCAAGGTTGCAGTTGACTTTAACACAGCCATAAAAGACATAGGCACTGGCAATACCACCATCTGCTACATGAGCCCATCCACTTACATAAAGGCCCATATGCAATATGGCGTCAGGGTGGTTCTGAAGGCTTTAAGGGATGGAAAGGGCTATCACCACTCGGTCATCTTTACCAGAGCTGACAGTGACATTACAAGAATAGAAGACCTCAAGGGCAGATCCTTTGCCTTTGGTGACCCTGAGTCCACCTCATCCCACATCGTCCCCAGATACATGCTAAAAGAGGCAGGGGTGGAGCTTGATGACCTGCTCTTTTATAACTATCTTGGCCATCATGACGATGTGGTTAAGGCGGTGCTCAATGGCCAGTATGATGCTGGAGCAGTAATGGAGAGCGTGGCTGAGGATTACAAGGACAGGGGATTAAAGATTATCAAGTACTCTGAGGAGATACCTGAATTTAACATCTGTGTTACCAAGGACTTTCCTTCGGAAGAGCTTTCAAGACTCATTGATGCCTTTGTCTCCCTTAACGAAAATGACCCGGTGGGCCTTGGTGTGCTGAAGGCAATTGACCCCCATTATACTGGATTTGTTGAGGCCTCCGATGAAGACTATGCCTTTGTAAAGGAGATGATGATAAAGCTGGAGCTTCTATGAGGGGTGAAAATTTAAACATAGGTGCAGAAACTTAAACTGGAGAGGTAAAAATGGCTTCTAAAAATGCTCTTACAGTAAGGTTTGTTGTAAGGATAATACTTATCCTTCTTTTAGCCCAGATATTGACACTTCTATGGTCTTCCTACAGCCAGAAAAAGAGGCTTCAGGAAAACCTGAATCAACTGATAAGACTTTCCACCCTCTATGTGGAGGAGCAGGTTTCAGAGGCAATCAGCACAGGGGAGCTTTCCCACCTTCAGGATGCCCTGACAGACATAATGAAGGAAAACAAGGAGATAGTCTCCATTGAGGTCTTTGACCGAAAGGGAAAGAGCCTGCTGAAAAGACAAAGGCTTGAAGGGGCAAAAAAGGTAGAGCATATTAAATTTAACGTTAAATCAAAGGGTGAACTCTTAGGCAGTGTCATCATGGCTTACTCAAAATCAGCCATATCACAGGTTCTTATAAAATTCATATCCTTTAATCTTGCCTTTCAGGTGGTGGTGCTTTATCTTATCGTGATGTTTATCTACTACTACTTTAACAGAGAGGTTGGTGAAAAGATTGAGGCAATAACCTCCAGTATTGATGAGGTAACAAAGGGTGAGCTGAGGCATAGGGTGCCTGTAGATGAAGGAAACGAAATCGGGATAATAGCCAGGGGGCTTAACTTCCTCATAGAGCGGCTCTTCAATATAATAAACCGTCTCAAGGATATTGCCACAAATGTTGCCACCGCAATCAGACAGCTAAACCTGACCTTTAAAAATGTTATCAATGCAGTTGAAAACCAGCAGGGCTCAATTGAGGGTGTTCTGACCGATGTGAAGGATGCAAATCAGGCACAGAATCAGATTATAAACCACACCGAGGAGCTTCTTGACCTGTCCAAGGAAAACCTCTCAGCACTTCTTGAGCTTAAGGCATCAGCCGAAGAGATTGCCTCGGCCACCGATGCCCTCTATAAAAACATTGATGAATCCTACTCCTCTGTGTCCGAGCTTACCCAGTCCTCTCATAATGTGTCAATGCTTGCCGATGAGGTTAGCTCCTCTGTGCATGAGGCATCAGCCAGTGTTGAGCAGATAAACCAGTCTGTCAGGGAGGTTGAGCGGGTTGCCAAGGAATCATCGGAGATAAGCTCAAAGACAGCTGATATTGTCACTGAAAAGGGTATGCACTCTGTAGCTGATGCGGTAGAAAGGATGGAGCAGGTTGAGGCCTCCATGAAGAACCTCAAGGCTGTTATTGAAAGGCTTGACATGCGGTCAAAGGATATTGAAAAGATTCTTTCGGTCATCAAGGATATAACTGAGCAGACAGGACTTTTAAGCCTCAATGCCCAGATACTGGCTGTTCAGGCTGGCGAGCAGGGCAAAAGCTTTTCTGTAGTTGCCGAGCAGATGCAGGAACTGTCAGGTAAAACTGCAAAATCAACAAAGGAGATAGCGTCAATTGTCCAGACCATCCAGAAGGAGATAAAAGAGGCAGTGAAGGAAACCAAACAGACCGCTTTATCGGTAAAGGATGGTAACACCTCGGTGTTAAAGACCGCCGAGGCACTGAACGACATCATGAGGTCCTCAAAAAGGTCTGCAGAAATCGCAAAAAAGATAGAGATTGCTGCCACAGAGCAGGCAAGGGGACTTGAGCTGATAGTCTCTGCAATAGAGCACATAAGAAACATGATTCAGGATGTTAACAGGGCGACCGATGAGCAGGAAAGGGGACTGAACTTCCTGCTTGAAAAAATAAGCTCCATAAAGGAGGCTGCAGAGATAACCAAAAAAGCCACCGTAGAGCAGGTGCAAAGCACCTCCTTTATCACAAACAACATAGAGACAGCTAACCAGAAGACATCGGAGATAGCCACCTCATCAAGCCAGCAGCAGAAGATAAACGAGAGGATTATAAAATCCATGGAGGATGTACTAAACATAGGAAGAGAGGCGGTAAGGGAGGTTAAAGAGGTATCTCTCTTTATCACTTCCCTTCAGACCGAGGTGGAACTCCTTAAGAAGGAGATTAACCTATTCAGGACCGAGGGAAATAAAAAATGAGGTTTCTTCTTTTTCAGATAAGGGATGAATACTTTGCCCTTGATGTCTACAAGATAGTTGAGATTATCAATCCCCAGAGGTACCATCATGTCTATGACCTGCCTGGATTTATTGAGGGTCTCATAAACCTCAGGGGGGAGCTGATACCTGTGGTCAGCCTGAGAAAGAGGTTTGATATTAAGGAGAAATCAGCCCACTCAAGGATAATCATAGTAAGAATAGAGGACGAAAAGGTGGGACTTGAGGTTGATGAAGTGCTTGAGATAGTTAACATTGAAGAGGACAGGCTCTCAAAACCATCAAGACTGTTCAGGGGGTTCAGGGCTGAGTTTATTGATTCAGTGGTGGAGCTTGACCGGGAAAGGGTTGCCATCGTGTTAAACCTTGACAGGGTCTTGAGCACCGAGGAAAAGGTGCTGTTAAAGGAGCTTGGTAAAGGAGAAAAAGGATAATGGAAAGGGCATTAATTGAGCAACAAAGGACCAGACTGCTCTCCCTTAAAGGGCATACCGATGAGTTAACCACACTGATGGATGGTTTTACCAGCAGTAGCTGGAGGGTAAGGAAAACCGCCCTTGAGATTGCCCTTGAAAGATTCAGCCCTGAAGACATCATAAAACCACTGATAGATTTGCTTTATATAGAGGACAATGCAGGTGCGAGAAACACCGCCATAGAGGCACTGGTGCGTATCGGTAAGGAGGCAGTGCCATACCTTGAGGAGGCCTTCCAAACAGAAAACCGAGATGTTAGAAAGTTCATCATAGATGTCCTTGGCAGCATTGGTGGCAAGGAGACCCTGGGGGTGCTACTTAAGGGTCTTAAGGACCCTGACCAGAATGTCAAGGCAAGTGCAGTAGAGTACCTTGGCAGGCTTGGTGAAAAAACAGTGGTTGAAGAACTGATAAAGATAATAAAGGGTGATGACCTATGGACAGCCTATCCTGCAATTGAGGCTGTCTCAAGGCTCGGAGACAAAGAGGCAATCCCCTATCTGGTGGAGTCACTTAAGAGAAGACCCCTCACAGAGCCTGCCATTAGGGCACTTGCAAGGTTTGCCGACCCCTCCACTCTACGCCATATAGTCCCCTTTCTGAAGGACTCAAGGCGTTCCATTCAGGAAGAGACCCTGAAGGCAATAGAGGCCTTTTACCATAGTGGTGTGGAAGAGGACCTTATTGCCAGGACATTGATAGAGGAGTTTTCCGATGAAGCCTTCAGTCTTATCCTTGCCCACCTTGATAGCAAAAGGGATGAGGTAAGGAAGGCTGCTATATTTTTGCTTGGAATACTGAAAGAGCCTCGTTCGGTTGAGCCCTTACTGGAACTCTCCGAAGAGGAGGAACTGGTGGAAAGGGTAAAACGCTCCCTTATTCATATATCAAAGGCCCATCCTGAGATACTACCTGGTATTCTGAGCAAGGTAAGACCTGAACAAAGGAGAATCATTGCAGATGTCCTTTCTGAGCTGAAGGACAGGCGGTACTACCCTGTTTTAATGAAGCTCCTTGACGACAGAGATGGCCATGTTATCAGAAACGCTGCAAAGGGCCTCGGCAGTATTGGTGACAGAGAAAGTGCAGAAAGGCTCTTTGAGCTCTTCAGCCATCCCTATCCAGATGTTCAGATAGCAGCAGTTGAGGCTCTGTCTGAGCTTGGCAAATTTATCAAAGAGGAGGAGCTAATCAATAAACTCCATGACAGCAATGAGCGGGTCAGAAAAAACAGTGCCATCCTTGCTGGCAGACTTCTCTCCAGCACTGCACTGAAGGAGCTTGGCTTCCTCCTGAAAGACCCCTCTGAGGAGGTAAGAACCGCCTCTGCCCTTGCAATATGCTGGATCTGTCAGAGACAGGAACATCCTGAATGCTTAAGATACATCAGGATAGCCCTTAATGATGAATCACCCAGGATAAGGGCAAAGGTCGTAAGCAATCTTGAGGGTCTTTCCTCGGAGACTGCCCTTGAAACTGCCCTCATAATGACCTCTGATGCAAACGAACATGTAAGGGCTGCTGCCGTAAGGGTGCTGGGCAGTTTTAAAAGCCAAAAAAGCAGAGACAGACTGATAGAGCTTCTCAGGGACGAAAACGGTCTTGTGGTTACCAGGGCAATTGAGTCTCTCTCCAGGTTTGATGATGAACTGGCAATGAAGGCAATTGCAGAGATGGTGAGTTCAAAGGATGCTGAAATCAGGAGAACCGCTCTTCTATCACTTTCGGGCTTCAGAGATGCTGAACCCTGTATATCGCCCTTTCTCCACCACAGTGACTGGGCCACCAGACTTGCTGCGGTTCAGTCCCTGGCAGCTATCAGGTCAAAGGAGGCAACACTGCTACTTGAGGATGCCCTGGAAAAAGAAACCGACCCCCTTGTAAAAGAGGCAATAGAAGGAGCACTTGGTGTTTGAACCCATTAAGCAGGTAGAGCTTTCAAGAGATGTCTTCAGGCTGCTCAGGGACCTCATAAGGGACTACTCTGGCATATATTTCAACGACAACTCCCTGGGTCTTTTACAAAGACGCCTTTGTGGAAGACTTCAGGAACACAACATGAATGACTTCAGGGATTACTACCGTTTTCTCCTTTATAACAAAAACCGTGAAGAAGAGCTCTCCATCATAATGGACATCCTCACTGTAAATGAGACCTATTTTTTCAGAGAGAAAAATCAGCTTGATGCCTTCTCCAATGAGATACTTCACATGCTGAAGGAAAGGAACTCAAAGACAAGAAGGATTCGCATCTTCTCTGCTGGCTGCTCAACCGGTGAAGAGCCCTACACACTTGCAATGCTTATACTTGAAAGCAGGCTCTTTTTGGGCTGGGATATAGAAATCTTCGGTGGAGACATAAACCGAAGGGTTCTACAGGCTGCAAGAAGGGGTATCTACAGGGAAAACTCCTTCAGGACAACCGACCAATACTACATTGACCGCTATTTCAGCAAACAGCAGCAGGGCACCTACAGGATCAATGACAATGTAAAAAAGCTGGTAAACTTTGGATACATAAATCTTCTTAACACCGATAAGCTACTGTTTCTTGGCAGGATGGATGTAATCTTCTGTCGCAATGTGCTTATTTACTTTGACCTTCCCTCAAGAAAGAAGGTTATTGATGGGTTTTACAGGATACTCAATGACGATGGTTTTCTGCTACTTGGCCATGCTGAATCCCTGATAAATATATCCACCGACTTTGAACTCAAACACCTCAAACACGACCTCGTCTACCAAAAACCAGCAAAGGGGTCTAAAAGGGAATGAAGAAGACAAGGGTTCTTGTGGTTGACGACTCAGCCTTCAGCAGACAGACCCTAAGGAGGATGCTTGATGAGAGGGCTGACATAGAGGTTACAGCCGTTGCCTTTGATGGGCTTGATGCAATTGTAAAGACTCTTAAGTACCAGCCTGATATGATAACCCTTGACCTGATGATGCCGAACATGGATGGCTTCAGTTTCCTCAGATGGCTTTCCACTCACAGACCCATACCGGTGATTGTGGTAAGCTCCCTTGGAGACGAAAAGACCCTTTTCAGGGCCCTGGAGATGGGAGCCATGGACTTCATAGTAAAACCTACTAACAGGGCTTCGGATAAGCTTAACAGGATAAAGGAAGACCTCTACAAAAAGATTGATTCAATAAAAACCGCCTCTACCCTGAACCTTAAAAGAAACATTGAACACCTTAAGCTTGCCAGACCTGCTGAGAAACTAACCCGTAGAAAAAAAATCTTTGATGCAGTCCTTATCGGTTCATCTACAGGTGGCCCTCAGGCAATTCAGTTTATTCTTAAAAACCTTCCAGCCAGTTTCAACCTTCCCATTCTTGTCAGTCAGCACATGCCTGCAGGTTTTACAAAGACCTTTGCTGAAAGGCTCAACAGCCTTGTCCCCTTTAAGGTAAAGGAGGCTGAAGAGGCTGAGCCAGTACTTCCAGGGCATGTTTACATCTCTCCAGGGGGCAGACACATGAGCCTGAAGAGGTCAGGAAGCAGAATCACCATAGGGCTCCTTCCCCCTTCTGATGATGATAAATACACTCCCTCTGTGGATAAACTCTTTGAGTCAGCCTCGGAGATTTACAAAAACAGGGCAATTGGTGTTATACTTACAGGGATGGGAAATGATGGACTACAGGGTGCAAGGAAACTTTCTGACAGAGG
>CAZIIE010000018.1:0-18965 GCA_964539375.1 uncultured Nitrospirota bacterium
GGAATAAAAAGTTTTCCCTTAATATGGGGAGGTTGAGGGGCAAAGCCCCTCAAAGGGGCACTGCCCCTTTGGAACCCCAAAAAGGAATAAAAAGTTTTCCCTTAATATGGGGAGGTTGAGGGGCAAAGCCCCTCAAAGTTAGGTAAAGGAATTTTTGTATATGGAATATTTTATTGAAAATTAATAAGTTAGAGCCAGTTGAACAGGCTCAAAATACAAAGGAGGTGGGAGTTATGAGGATTGCCCAGGTTTCACCCCTTTACGAGAGTGTGCCACCCAAACTTTATGGAGGAACTGAAAGGGTGGTATCCTATCTTACCGAGGAACTTGTGAAAATGGGACATGAGGTAACCCTTTTTGCAAGTGCCGACTCAGAGACATCGGCAAGGTTAATCAGTGTCTGTCCTTCAGCCTTGAGGCTGAGCAGGGATGTGATAGACCCCCTTGCCCACCATGTGCTGATGCTTGAAAAGGTCATTCAACATATCAATGAGTTTGATATTATCCACTTCCATATTGACTACATTCATTTTCCTCTGGTAAGGTCTAAGAGGTTGCGCTCCCTGACAACCCTGCACGGAAGGCTTGACATTGGTGATATACTGCCCCTTTACAGTGAATTCAGGGAGATGCCTGTAGTATCTATTTCCAATGCCCAGAGAAAGCCCTTACCTTTTCTTAACTGGGTAGACACTGTTTATCATGGCATACCAGCAGAACTTTACAAACCCAGATATGAAACCGGTAAATACCTTGCCTTCATCGGAAGGATGTCACCGGAGAAGCGTCCTGACCTTGCCATTGAGATAGCAAAAAGGGCAGGAATACCGCTAAAGATTGCTGCAAAGGTGGACGATGCAAATAGAGAATATTTTGAGAGAGTAGTAAAGCCCTTGCTTGATACAGAGCTTGTGGAATTTATAGGCGAGATTGGAGAGGCTGAAAAGAATGAGTTTTTAGGCAATGCACTGGCAATGCTCTTTCCCATTGACTGGCCTGAACCCTTTGGGCTTGTGATGATAGAGGCAATGGCCTGCGGAACACCGGTGATCGCAAGAAGATGCGGTTCAGTGCCTGAGGTTATGAAGGATGGTGTTTCAGGTTTCATCTTCAATGAGGTGGATGAGGCTGTGGGTCTGATAGAAAGGGTTAACGAGATTGACAGAAGAGGGGTGAGAAGATATTTTGAGGAGAGGTTCACCTCTGAGAGGATGGCGAGGGATTATGTGAGGCTCTACAATGCCCAGATGGAGACATTGATGAAGGTTGCATAAACACTCTTTCGGGGTCAAGGCTATGGATATAAAGACCTTTGGACTCAAAGAGGGGGAGCTCTTTGTCATACTGAACCCCTTTGGTGACATTACCCCCTCAAGTATCTCTCCCCATGAGGGGCTTTACAGGGATGACACCAGGTTTCTCAGCAGACTTGAGCTGAAAGTCAGTGGTGAGGTCCCGAGGATGCTTAGCTCCACTGTGAAGTCTGACAATATACTTTTTACAGCAGACCTCAGTAACCCTGTAATAAAGGATGGAAAGAGCTCCCTGCAAAAGGACAAAATCCATATATTTCGTTCGGTCTTTCTATACGATAACACCCTCTATGGCAAGTTGAGACTGATAAATTATGACCAGAAAGAGGTGGAATTTCCTTTAGAGCTGTTTTTTGATGCTGATTTTTACGATATCTTTGAACTGAGGGGTGCACGAAGAATAAAAAGAGGCAGAAGGCTACCTGCAGAGGTTACTCAGAGGGGCATCACCTTTTCATACCAGGGAAGTGATGGCATAAAGAGGCTCACTAAAATCGCATTCCTTACAGGGCCTGACCATCTGGGCGAAAACAGAGCTCTTTACAACATCAAAATTGGGCCCCAGGAAAAGGTTGAGATATTATTTACTGTAAGGGCTGCCTATGAGGGTGATGCTGAACCGATTGAGATTGAAAGCGCCTACACGAGGCTTTTGTATAAAAAGCAGGAAGAGGAGGCAGAGACTGTTAAAATAAAGACCTCCAATGAGCATTTCAATGAACTGCTCCACCGTTCAAGGGCTGATATCTGCACCATGCTCACCGACACACCCTATGGCAGGTATTACTATGCAGGGATACCCTGGTACTGTACAACCTTTGGCAGGGATGGCATTATAACCGCTTTGCAATGTCTGTGGATTGCTCCCCAGAATGCCCTTGGCGTGCTTGGATTTCTTGCTGCTAACCAGGCAAAGGAGCTTGACCCTGAAAATGATGCAGAACCAGGAAAGATACCCCATGAGATGCGGTCTGGTGAGATGGCTCGCACTAAGGAGGTGCCCTTCAGAAGGTACTACGGAACTGTGGACGCAACACCCCTTTTTATTGTGCTTGCCGGCGAGTATCTGAAAAGGACAGGTGACATAGATTTTATTTCAAAGCTATGGGAGAACCTGAAGGCAGCTATGCAATGGATGGTCACCTACGGTGATATTGATGGAGATGGATTTATTGAATATCACCGCCATAGTTCCAAGGGACTTATAAACCAGGGCTGGAAGGACTCCTTTGATTCTGTATTCCATGCTGACGGTTCCCTGGCAAAGGGGCCTGTGGCAGTGGTTGAGGTTCAGGGTTATGCCTATCTTGCCTACCATCACATGATGCATATGGCAAAGCTCCTTGGGGATAAACAGATCCTGAATGAAGCACTAAAAAGGTCAAGGCATTTAAAAAAGAATTTTCACCGTGCCTTCTGGTCAAAAAGGATTGGTATGTATGGAATTGCCCTTGACGGTGAAAAGAGGCTCTGTGAGGTGAGGACCTCAAATGCTGGTCAGGTCCTTTTAAGTGGAATTGTTTCGGACAGATATGCCAGGGCAGTGGCAAGGAGGTTGATGGAGAGGGATTTTTTCAGTGGCTGGGGAATTAGAACGGTGGCTAAAGGCGAGGCCCTATACAACCCGATGAGCTACCATAACGGCACGGTCTGGCCTCACGACAACTCCCTCATTGGGTGGGGCTTACAGAGGTATGGACTCAAAGAGGAGGTTATCACCATTCTTACAGGTCTTTTTGATGCAAGCCTTTTTATGGAACTCCGTAGGTTACCCGAGCTTTTCTGCGGCTTTGACAGAAGGGCTGATGAGGGTCCAACCCTGTATCCAGTGGCATGCCAGCCCCAGGCATGGGCATCAGGTGCGGTTTTTCTGCTCCTTCAGGCAGCCCTCGGGCTTGATTTTGAACATCATACCCGCTCCATCATCTTTAAATCGCCAAGGCTTCCAGACTATATTGACTGGATTGAGATAGAGGGTTTAGGTTTCAAAGAGGGCAGGGCAGACCTCTTACTTGAGAGATACAAAGATGATGTGGTTGTAAAGGTGGTAAAAAAGGAGGGTGATATTAATGTTGTAATTTATAAATAGTTTTTTGTAAAATTCTGAAAAACCAGGGGAAGGACGGGAGGTGATAACAGGGAGATTTCATCATTTAAGGAGGTCTTTATGAAAAAGTTTTACCTTTATTCAATGGCTTTAATGGCTTTCCTGGCTCTTTTCCCCCTTAGTGCTGGTGCTATAGGATTTGAGCTTTCTCTTGGTTACTGGAGCCAGAAACCCTCGGGATATGTATCCTACAAACCGGTCTCTGCCACTGACAGGCTTGATGTGAAGGATGACCTTGGCTATGATGATGAAAGTAAACCCTTTTTAAGAGCTAAACTCTACACACCCCTTATGCTTCCAAACATCTACTTTGTAGCCACTCCAATGAAGTTTGAGGCTGACAGCACCCTTAAAAGACAGTTTCACTTTGGTGACATCACTGTCAACATTGATGAGCCCTTTTCCTCTGAGGTGAAGTTGACCCACTATGATATAGCCCTTTTTTACAGGATTCCCCTTATAAGGACTGCCACACTTAACACCCTTAATATTGAACTCGGGCTTAACGCAAGGGTTGTGGATTTCAGTGCCGATGTCAGAACCACCCTCCAGAGAGAGCACAAAAGCATGACCCTTCCTGTACCAATGCTTTATGCGGGTGTCCAGTTTAGACCTGTAAAGCTTATCAATCTTGAGGCAGAGGCAAGGGCTGTGGCCTATGGTTCAAACCACTATTATGATTTCATGGGCAGGGTGAGGGTTAATCCCTTTGGTCCCCTTTTCATTGCTGGTGGTTACAGGTATGAGGATATAAAGATAGACCACGAAGACATAGACAGTAAGGTAAAGTTTAAGGGACCCTTTGTGGAGGTTGGAGTCTCTTTCTGACCAGGTCCGCAAGGGCCTCAATAAAAAGGGGATGGGTGTTCAGGGAATCAACCCTGTGAAGGGTTACCCCCTCTCTTTCAGCCATCTCCTTATAGAGGATGTCAATCTCGTAGAGCGTCTCTATATGGTCTGATACAAAGCTGATGGGCACGACCAGTATGTTTTTTGCACCCTTTCGGGCAAGCTCCTTAATGGCCTCGTCAGTGGAAGGCTCAAGCCACTTGACAGGTCCTGAGCGGCTCTGAAAACTGAGCATATAGGATGGAGCAGCCCTCTCCTGCTTTATCTTCTCCATGATTGCCCTGATACTGCCCAGGATGTGGTCAAGATAGGGGTCTCCCTCTTTGATAAAACTCTCGGGCAGACTGTGGGCGCTGAAAAGAAGCACATCAGCCCAGTTAAGCTGCCTGTATATCAGGTCAACCAGTGCATCTATGTAAAGGGGATGGTCATACCACTTATCAATCATCTCTGCCTCTATCCCATAACGCCTTGCTGCTTCAAGGAATACCCTTTTGGTAGAGCCAGTGGTTGCCCTGCTGTAATGGGGATAAAGGCTCAGGCCAATAAGCCTTTCAACACCCTGCTCTTTAGCCCCTCTTACTGCCTCCTCAATAAAGGGCCTCCAGTACCGCATACCCACATAAACGGGCATTCCATCAAGGGATTTACTCAATAGCTCGGCCTGTTCTGTGGTTATCTTCAGGATAGGTGAGCCACCACCAATCAGTTTGTAGGCAGCACGGGTCTTTGGAGCCCTGAATAGAGATATAAAAAAGGCAATAGGTCGCTGTAGAAAGGGCGGCCCAAGGGGTATGATATCCCTGTCGGAGAATAGATTGTAAAGAAAGGGTCTTACCGCCGAAAGCCTATCAGGTCCACCAAGATTAAGTAGAACTATGGCTGTTTTCAACCTTTAGCTCCCTGTAAGAAAGTAATAGTGCGATACTTGTGAAGGCAATTAAGGTAGAGGAAAGCACCACATTGATGATAACACCCAGAAAGCGAAACATGGCAAAAAATATCTCTATTAACTGCACACTAAGGGCAATGCCTAAGAGAATGATAAAGAGGGTCACTGTTGCAGACAGATTTGCCCTGACCGTTCTGTAGCTTTCTTTCAGGGCATCAAGGGCACTCAGGCCTTCCTCCATAATCGCCACATAGGTGAACATAAAGACACAGGCAACCACAAGGGCTGGTAAAATGAAAAACATTGCCCCCAGGGCGGCAAGAAGTGATATTATCAGGGTTGCAATGAGGATATCAAAGAACCTTGAAAGACTCTTTTTTAAGGCCCTTGAGAAAAGGGGCTGCGAACCTCCCAGACTGTCCATGGCCATAGAAAGTATAATACATACCGAAAGGGCATGTAAGATGAAACCCACAAGACCCACAAGCATGAATCTTCCATACATATGCTCATTAAAGCGCATGCCTGTCAGGGATACGCCAAGTATGGATGTAATAAGGGTTGCTATTATGGAGGGTGCAATAAGTATGGTGTTTTTCTTTAAAACCGCAAAGGCCTCTTTAAGTAACTCGTTTATCTTCATATTTTTCTCTATTGAAGCTACAGGATTAAAATCTCTACAATTATACCATGACAGGAGCGAAAAAAAGGAAAGATGCCCTCATTGTCTTTGCAAAGGCACCAAAGGAAGGGCTCTGTAAGAGTCGGCTTATACCCTGGCTTGGAAAAAAGGGAGCAACCAAAATATATAAGAAAGTTCTTGAAGAAACATTACATAACCTATCAAAATTAAAAGAAAAAGAAATATTTATATTTTATACACCCAGAGGACATAGGAGCTATTTTAGCCAATATGCCCGAAGGGTTTTTTTACAGAGAGGCAGGGGGCTTGGACAACGGATGTTCAATGCCTTTAAGAGGGTCTTTTCAATGGGCTATGAGCGGGTTGTGCTTGTTGGCTCTGACATACCAGGGCTTACAGAAGAGATAATTGAGGAGGCCTTCAGAGTGCTTGCTGAAAAGGACCTGGTCTTTGGTCCCTCTGAAGATGGAGGGTTTTATCTGGTCGGGATGAGGAGCCCTGTGGAGGGGCTTTTTGAAGGTGTCCCCTGGTCAAGCCCTGTAACCCTTGAGGTAACCCTTAAAAGGGCAAAGGAAGGGGGACTAAGTGTGGGTTTCAGCAGCACCCTTTCTGACCTTGACACCATTGGAGATTATCTGAGGCTCAGAAAGAGGGGGCTTATCTGAAAGGGGCAGCTCCATAGGTGTTCAATTTGAGATGAAACTTTTATTTAAAGTGAAATAGTCTCCTGATGCCCCGTTTTTTGCGGAGCTTTTTCACCGCCTCACCGATAAGGTGGGCTGCTGTCCTTATCTCCTCCTCGGTGTTTTCTCTACCCGTTGATATCCTTACCGATGAGAGGGCTGATTTTTTATCAATGCCCATTGAGAGTAACACCTCAGAGGCATGAACCCTTCCAGCATGGCAGGCGGAGCCAGCAGAGATTGCCACCTGCTCCTTCAGTGCCTCTACCAGCTCATATCCTCTGACTCCTGGAATTGATAGATTAAGCGTGTTAGGTAGCCTTTTTTCAGCACTTCCGTTCAGTCTGATATCAGGTATAGCTTCCCTTAAGAGGCTGTGCAGTAACTCGGTCAGGTATCTGAGCTTTGGCTCCCTTTCTGTGAGTTCCTCGGTGGTTAGCTCTGATGCCCTTCCAAGACCTGCTATGAGGTGGGTATTTTCTGTGCCTGGCCTTATTCCTCCTTCGTGACCTGCCCCAAACAGAATGGGAGATATCCTTGTTCCCTTTCTGATGTAAAGGGCACCAACCCCCTTAGGGCCATAAAACTTATGGGAGACCACGGTCAGGAGGTCAACCTGGAGCTTGTCAACCTTAACGGGTATCTTTCCTATGCTCTGGGCAGCATCGGTATGGAAAAGGATACCCCTTTTACGGGCTATCTTTGCTATTTCCTCAACAGGTTGAATAACCCCTGTTTCATTGTTTGCATGCATCAGGGTTATAAGAAAGGTCCTTTTACTGATAGCCTCCTTTACACTTTCTGGTTCTACTATGCCTTCAGCATTAGGCTTTATAAAGGTAACATCAAAGCCCCTTCTCCTCAACTCTAAAAGAGGAGCCTTTATGGATGGATGCTCAATTGCTGATGAGATGATATGTCCCTTTTTGTGTAGTGAGGCTATGCCAAAAAGGGCGAGGTTGTTTGATTCAGTGCCCCCTGAGGTAAAGACTATCTCATCAGGAGAGGCACCGAGCATTGCTGCAACCATCTTCCTTGAAGTCTCAATCACCTTTTTTGCTGCCTGCCCAATTAGATGGGAGCTTGAGGGGTTTCCATAGAGGTCAAGGGATTCCCTTATAGCTTCCTTTACCTCTTCGGCAATAGGTGTGGTTGCGTTGTTATCAAGATAAATCATCTTAAAGCTCCCTGTGTGTCACCTGGACATCCAGTCCCAGGTCCTTTGAAAGGTGCTCTTTCAGTTCCTCCACCACTGCAACAGAACGGTGCCTTCCACCTGTGCAGCCTATTGCGATGTTGACAGAACTCTTACCCTCATCAATATATTCCTTGATTAAAAAGGAAAGGAGCTCCTTCAGGTAGGAAAGGAGCTTATCGGTGCGAGGGTCTGTTTTAATGTAATCCACGACCTCCTTTTCAAGGCCTGTATGCTCCCTCAGTTCAGGCACAAAGTGGGGGTTTTTCAAAAACCTGACATCAAAAAGGAGGTCAATGTGCTGGGGGATGCCAAACTTGTAGCCAAAGGAGATGAGGTTCAGAGAAAAGCCCCTTTTATCGGTCTGTCCATAGGTCTCGGTGATAAGTGCCCTGAGCTGATGGGGTGTGAAGGAAGAGGTATCAATCACCCTGTCAGCAATGTCCCTTAGTGGTGCAAGATAACGGGATTCAAGTTCAAAGGCCTGCTCAATGCTTTCGCCAGTCTGTTCTGAAAGAGGGTGGGGACGCCTGGTTTCCTTAAACCGCCTGATAAGCACTGCAGTCTCCGCCTCAAGAAAAACTACCTCCACAGGGTAGAGCCTTTTCAGGTCAATTATCAAATCCTCGGCATCTTTAAGTAACTGCCTCTCCCTAACATCAATGCTAAGGCTTATTTTTTCCATGTTATGGTTTTTTGAGCTCATTGAGATAAAGTTTTTAAGAAGGGGTAGAGGAAAGTTATCAATACAGAAAAAGCCCGAATCCTCAAGCGCCCTGAGGGCTACCGACTTTCCAGCACCTGACAGGCCTGTTACAATGATTATTCTTGTGGGGGTATTGTCTTTCATATAATTTGTGGGGACAGGCCATCACCTTTAAGCAGAGGTGATGGCCTGAAGGTTTTTTCAGGCTGGTTCTATTAGACCAAAATCCCCGTCCTTTCTTCTGTAAATAACATTTATCTGTTCGGTTTCAGCATTGGTGAAAACGAAGAAGTCCTTATCAAGGAGTTCCATCTGCATGGCTGCCTCATCAACGGTCATTGGTTTCATGGCAAACTTTTTACGCTTTATTATCCTTATCTCTGGAGTTTCCTCTACAGTCTCACCCTGTTGGGGCTGGACCGTTCTGTTTTCCTTCCTGTGTGATGTGATCTTGCCCTTATACTTTTTGATCTGCCTGTCTAACTTTTCCACCACCTCATCAATGGAGGCATAGATCTCGCCGGTTACAGCCTCTGCCTGAATCATTACACCATTTACCCTTAACTGGATTTCTGCCTTGTGACGGTATTTTTCCACAGAAAGGGTGATATTTGCCTCTGTGATGTTGGGGAAATACCTGTCAAACTTTCTGACCTTTGACTCTGCGTAGTCCCTTAAAGCTGGTGTGATTTCAAGATGCCGTCCATAGATTTTCACATTCATTTGAACCTCCAAGTGAAAGAGTTAAGTTGGTTTTTGCTGGATACGCTTATACCTTTGCTCACCTCCCTTAAAGTTGTGTGCCCTGTCCTCAGGGCTTGAGTTCAGACTGAATGGTTTTAGGCATAGGGCTGAAGTTTTTATCAGCCTGTGGCTTTCAGCCTATAGCCTTCAGCCTTTAGCCTTTGGAAAGGGGTTCCAAAGGGGCGGAGCCCCTTTGAGGGGCCTGCCCCTCAAACTCCCCAATAAAATTCATATCAAATCTTTAAATGGGGTTCCAAAGGGGCTTTGCCCCTTTGAGTCCCCTGCAGATTACATGAATCAGATACACTAAATATCAACCCTTTTTCTCTTGGAATGGGGAGGTATCTTTAGTTCTTCCCTGTATTTAGCCACTGTCCTTCGGGCTATCTTGATGTTCTGTTTTTTTAGTATATCCGATATCTTCTGGTCACTGTATGGCTTTTTTGGATTCTCCTGCTCAATTATCTTTTTAATCATATCCTTGACAAGGGTGGAGGATATCTCCTGACCGTCTCTGTTTTTAAGACCGCTGGAGAAGAAGAACCTGAAGCTGAATATACCGTGCTCACAGGCAAGATACTTGTTAAGGGTAACCCTGCTTACGGTGCTTTCATGCATATTGATATCCTCAGCCACTGCTTTAAGGTTCAGGGGCTTTAAGTAGTTTTTTCCCTTTTCAAAAAACTCCCTCTGAAACTTAACAATACTCTCGGTTACCCTGTATATGGTTCTGTTACGCTGGTCAAGGCTTTTCAGCAGCCACATGGCAGAGCGTAGCTTTTCGGTGAGAAACTTCCGCTCCTCCTTGGTCAGGTCCTTCTGGTTGGAAAGAAGCCTTCGGTAATAGCTATTTAGTCTGATTTTTGGTATGCCATCATCATTAAGGGTTATTTTAAAGCCCTCCTCGGTTCTTTCAACAAATACATCAGGCACAATATAGTTAGTCTCGTGGGAGGCGAAGTTCCTTGCTGGTTTTGGGTCCAGCTCGTTTATTATGCTGACAGCCATCATCACATCCTCAAGGGTTGCATTGTACTGTTTAACGATTGCCATGTAGTCCTTCTTTTCCAGTTCCTTGAGGTTGTTCTGGATTATCTTTTCCACAAGGGTGCCCTCAAGCCCTAAGGAACGAATCTGTATAAGAAGACACTCCTTAAGGTCCCTTGCACCAATTCCTGGGGGGTCAAAGTCCTGAACCACCTTCAGGGCTTCCTGAACCTTTTCTACAGGTTTGCCTGTTAGTTCGGCAATATCCTCAAGGGGTGTTTTAAGATAACCGTTTTCGTCAATATTGCCTATTATTGCCTCGGCAATCTCCTTTATCTCCTCAGAGGTATCGGTTAGTCGCAGTTGCCAGTTCAGATGGTCATAGAGGTTGGTGGAAGATTTGGCAAACTGCTCAAAACTCGGTGTGGTCTCAACCCCTGGATTAAAATAACCAAGGTCTCTGCCATCATGACCCCTTTCCTCAAAATAATCATCCACCATGAAGCGCATCATCCGCTCAAGGGGTATGGGAAGGTCATCAGGGGTTTCAGTACCTGTCCTTTCCTCTTCTACCATCGGTTCTGTCTGGCTGGAAAGGGGGATTTCCTCCTGGGGCTCTTCCTGAACCTCCTCTAAAAAGGGGTTCTGAATTAATTCCTGATTTATTGCCTGGGTCAGTTCAAGCTGGGGTAGCTGAAGAAGTTTTATAGCCTGCTGAAGCTGGGGAGTCAGCACCAGCTTCTGGGTCAGTTTAAGGTCTAATCTGGTTTCAATTGCCATTATAGTGCAAACTCCTCTCCAAGATAGGTCTCTCTGACTTCTCTGTTTTCAATAAGCTTTTCAGGTGTCCCTTCATCAAGTATCTGTCCATTGTTTATTATATAGGCCCTGTCAGTGATTGATAGAGTATCCCTTACATTATGGTCTGTGATTAACACCCCTATTCCCTTATTTTTAAGATACATCAAAATACGTTTTAATTCAAGTATTGCTATCGGATCAATCCCTGCAAAGGGCTCATCAAAGAGGATGAACACAGGTTCAGTGGTCAGGGTGCGGGCAATCTCGGTTCTTCGCCGTTCACCACCTGAGAGCATATAGCCTTTACGGTCTGCAAACTCTCTAAGACGGAACTCATCCAGTAGTTGCTCCACCTTTTCAGAGATTTCCTCTCTCCCATAGCCTCCTATCTCCAGCACAGCCTGAAGGTTTTCCCTTACAGTGAGTTTTCTGAAAATGGAAGGCTCCTGGGGCAGGTAGCTTATGCCAAGCCTTGCCCTCTGATACATGGGAAGGGAGGATATCTCCCTGTCGTCAAAGTAGATGCTTCCACCATCAGCCTTTATCATACCCACTATCATATAAAAGGTGGTTGTTTTGCCAGCTCCATTGGGACCTAAAAGGCCAACGATTTCGCCACTGCGGAGGCTAATATTTATGCCCTTAACAGCATCCTTACCCCTGTAAGATTTTCTAAGTCCCTCTGTATAAAGCCTATGAGCCACCGAGTTGTTTCCTTTCCTTTTTCTTTATGGTAAGATGGGAGTTTTCAACCTCCGAATTGCCTGTGTCAAGATGATAGGTAATCTTTGTGCCTCTGATTATGGTGTTACTGTCCTCGGCTACAGGATTGCCAAGAAAAAGCACAGTGGAGCTGTCTCTGTAATAATAGGCCTCCTCTGCTTGAACCCTCTGGTCAGCCTTGGTTACCACCACATTTCCCCTTGCATGGATTGTGCTTATCTCTCCTTCTTTTGTGTATTGAACCTCCATCCAGTCTGAGCTGAGGGTGGTCTGCCCCTGCTTTGCCTTAACATGACCCTCAAAGGTAGCACGACCCCCTGTGTTGTCAGCAATTAGTCTATCAGAGGTTATCTCTATGGGCCCTCCTTCTGAAAAAAGACCCTGAGTTTTCTTCTCTTCAGCTCTGACCTTTAAAGGAATAATCAGAGCCAGTGCCAACAGAAGAGAGAAAAAAAACAGAGGAAATCTATTTGAAAACTGTCCTGACATCACCTTCAACCTCAAGCCTTTTGTCTTCCCTTACCCTTGCTTTAGAGCCTGTAATAGTTAGCCGCTCACCCTTAATGAGCACCTCTGTGTCTGAGGTGATTGTGCCCTTTTCAGGATTGTATTTAAGCCTCTCCGTTTCAAACTCCATTTTGTCTGTTCTGCCCCTGACAGAGTTCTTGAGTTTAATGGTCCCTTTTTTTATGTTATAGACACCCCTGTCAGAACTTAAATAAAAATCCCTGTCAGGATAATAAAGGGAGACATCTTTCAGGTAGGCGACCTCCTGTCTTTCCTTAAAAAATACCTCCCTTACATTGGCTAACCACCTGAGCCCACTATCGGTAATCCTTTTAACCCTGACACCCTTCATTACTGAGCTTTTATGGGTTAGATTAATCCTTTCAACTCTGAAGGGTGAGTCAATGAGAAAGTAACCAAAGGTCAGGACTATAAAGAGATATAACAGAAAAGCACCTTTCTTTTTCATGTGTTAATTTTAACAGAAATCAAAATTATTAGCAAGAACCTTGCCAGGGGGTAGGGTGTAGGGGCTACTGGAATTTGGATAGGATTTCCTCTGCCCTGTCAGGGTCATGGATGGCTGCAGAGCGGAGCTCCTTCCAGAGCCTTTTCTTCTTTTTAGAAAAATCCTTTGAAAGCTCGTCTATTCTTTTTATCCTTTTCATGAGGTTTTCAAACCTTTCTTTGTATATTCTGTACCTGTTACGGTCTGTCTTGATTGAGAAGTCTCCTGGCATTTCCCATTTGTCTTTGAGATAGAGCCAGGTTGCAAAATCAGTAAGTCTTGCACCTGGAAGTAGCCTTATCGGGGTGGTGTTTTTTATATCCACAAACCTTAGCCCCCTGCTATCAGCCACTATTTTGTGGTTGCCCCTGAAGCTGTCAGCGCCATCATAATCATTAAACTCCCAGGTGCTGTAGGATATCTGGGTCTCCGAGGCATGGCAGCTATCGCAATCCCTTGCCCTCTGAAAGGGGTGGGCAGCCTGCTCTATCTCAATCCAGAGAAGGTGTTTATTGTTTTCTGGAAGACCATCAAAGGTGCCAACAATGTAGTAGGCATCACGGGTTTCCCCGTTGGGCCAGCGAAACTTTATACTTCCCGATGATGGGACATCTCTTTTTATATTTCCCACACTGTGGGGCCAGAGCTTAACAGGCATCCAGCGTCCCTTCTGGTCCTTGATGATTATTGGTGGCTCCTGAATGCCGTAATAGAGGGAGTATTTGTGAAAGGGGTTAGGTCTTTCAGCTACCCTTCCTGGGCCCCACACCGTAAGCTGATAACCACCAAGGCTTCTGACATGGCAGGTTGCACAGTCCATATTCCTGTGTATACTTCCTGCGTGAGCCTCTTCTGTTTCAATGTGGCAGTCCTGACAGGTGGCAGCACGCTCCATATCTCCCATCCCCTTTTCACCAGGTGGGTGGCAGTCAACGCAGGTTATACCCAGTTTGTAATGCACATCAGGGGACATGCCCTGGGGTATGGAATAGTCTCCGCCTATATAGGTCTCACCTCTTCGGCTTACCATTGCGCCAGGGTGACACTGGGAGGCAGAACGGCCATAGCCAAGACAGCTTTCTGGTGGAGGGGTTCTTGAAAAGGCGTGTCTTCCCTGTTTGTTTGAGGGGGTAAAGTGGCAGTCAAGGCATCCAGCATGACAGACATTACAGAACTTCTGTTTGTCCTCTGCCTGTCCCTTTGAAAAGGGGACATTCAGGTTTTCCATTATCTCTTCTGTGTTTTTATAGTCAAAATCGGCTCTGTCAAGCACAGCTGGTGGCTGAAGGTCAGCAAAGGAGGGCCCACAGTTATGGGGTCCATAGGGTTTAAGCCAGGTGCGCATGGTCCTCTGTCGGTAATTTCTGCCCATGATGGTGGTTCTGAATTGCTTTAGTTCATCAGGGTGGCAGTCAGGCCTTCCGCAGGTCCTTTCAGCAATCTTTGGGTCAAATCCGAGTGTTTTGGGGTCATGGTCGTGCCAGAGGATGTTTCTTACCTCTTCAAGCATGTAAAGGTCACCCTCATAGAGTTCCTTTGGCATGAGGGCAAACATCCTGTCATCACCGGTCTCTCGGAGGGGGCCTGGGTAGCCCTGCTTCCTTGGGAGTAACTCTCCGTTCATGCCCACAATGAGCATCTTCAACATGCCCCTGTGAGCGGTGTCTTTGTCCTTTGCCCTTCCATTCCCAAGGTGGCAGTCACGGCATAGGATGTTCGGGTGTTTGCTCTCTTTCTGAACCTCCTTCAGGGTTACATAGGCCCACTCAGCATTAAGTTCCTTTAGTAGTTTTTTATTGCTATGACAACGGATGCACTCAGCAGAAGAGTCCTGCCAATGTCTGTATCCAAGAAGCACAACAAGCAGGACAAACTGAAGGGTGAGAATCAGCACAACCCTGCGATTCAGGAGAGAACTTATGCGGCCTATAGCCATATTACTCCTTAATTGAGAGCCTTTTTATTGACAGTGCCTTTCCGGTTTTTTCATCAGCCTCAACCACCACAGCTGAAAACATCCAGCCCCCTCCAGCTGTGTCAAATTTTTTTGGCATCTGGGTGAGAAACTTCTCTATAACTATATCACTTTTAACCCCTATGACCGACATCTGGGGACCGGTCATTCCAACATCGGTAATATAGGCTGTGCCCTTTGGTAGAACCTGTTCATCAGCGGTCTGTACATGGGTGTGGGTTCCAAGCAGTGCAGTTACCCTTCCATCAAGATAGTGGGCCATTGCAAGCTTTTCCGAGGTTGCCTCAGCATGGAAATCAACCAGTATTACTGAGGTATTAGCCATCAAACGGTCAAGTTCCTCATCAATGGCTCTAAAGGGACAGTCCATAAGCCCCATAAAGACCCGACCAGAGAGGTTTACTACACCCACCTTGCAATCATTAACACTGTATAGGATTGAGCCTCTTCCAGGCACCCCTGGTGGATAATTTAGGGGTCTCAGTATGCGGTCCTCCTTTGGCAGTATGGTGAGGGCCTCCTTTTTGTCCCAGATGTGGTTTCCTGAGGTCATGAGGTCTATACCTGAGCTGAATAGCTCATCCACTGTCTTCTGGGTAATGCCAAAACCACCAGCTGCGTTTTCACAGTTTGCTACAACCAGGTCAACCTTGAGCTTGCCTCTGAGGCCTGGAAGAAGGGCCTTAACAGCCCTTCTTCCAGGTTTTCCAACTATATCACCAATGAATAGTATATTCATGGCTGATTATTTTGCATAATCAACAAACCTGGTTTCTCTTATGACCATAACCTTTATCTGCCCAGGATAGGTGAGCTCCTGCTGGACCTTTTTTGCCACCTCTCTTGCAATCAATGAGGACATATCGTCAGAGATGTCCTCGGGTTTAACGATTATTCTTATTTCACGACCAGCCTGCATGGTGTAACACTTCTCAACACCATCAAAGTTGGTGGCAATCTCTTCAAGCTTCTGAAGCCGCTTGATGTAGTTTTCAATGCTTTCCCTTCTTACGCCAGGTCGTGCTGCTGACAGTGCATCAGCCGCTGCCACAAGGGCTGATTCCACACAGTTTGGGTCAATGTCTCCGTGGTGGCAGGCGATGGCGTTGAGCACCCTTTCGTCCTCACCGTATTTCCTTGCTATATCATAGCCTATTTCATGGTGAGAGCCCTCTATCTCGTGGTCAACGGCCTTTCCTATATCATGTAAAAGCCCTGCCCGTTTTGCAAGCTTAACATCCACGCCAAGCTCTCCAGCCATTATACCTGCAAGGTAGGCAACCTCTCTTGAGTGCTGAAGCACATTCTGTCCATAGGATGTCCTGTATTTAAGCCGACCGAGCAGGTTGATGAGGTCAGGATGAATTCCGCTAAGTCCCAGGTCAAAGACCGCCTTTTCTCCTTCCTCTTTGATGGTAGCCTCCACCTCTTTTCTTACCTTATTTACAACCTCCTCAATACGGGCAGGATGTATCCTGCCATCTGCAATAAGTCTCTCAAGGGAGATGCGTGCAATCTCTCTTCTTACAGGGTCAAAGGAAGACAGGGTCACCATCTCAGGGGTATCATCCACTATCAGGTCAACACCAGTGGCAGCCTCAAGGGCTCTTATGTTTCTTCCCTCACGGCCGATAATCCTTCCCTTCATCTCATCATTGGGTAGGGGAACAGCTGTCACTGTGGCATCTGCCACATAATCGCTTGCATAACGCTGTATCGCCAGTGAGATTATCTCCTTTGCCTTTTTCTCTGCTGTGTCTCTTGCCTCATCTTCGATGGACTTTATTAATTTGGCAGCCTCAAAACGGCTTTCCTCTTCAACCTTTTTGAAGAGTTCCCTTTTTGCTTCCTCTGAGCTCATTCCTGCAATCTGTTCAAGCTTCTTTGTCTGCTCAGAAAGCACCCTTTTAAGCTCCTCATCCTTTTCTCTGAGTGCCCTTTCACGGTTAATAAGAGCTTTTTCTCTGTGGGCGAGGTCAGCCTCGCGTTTTTCAAGCTGGTCAAGCTTTCTTTCAAGGTTTTCCTCTTTATTGCTGAGACGACGCTCAAGCCTGTGCAGTTCGTTCCTTCTGTCTCGGTGCTCCTTTTCAGCCTCAGAGCGTGCCTTATAGAGGATGTCCTTTGCCTCAAGTCTGGCCTCTTTCTTTATCCTTTCTGCTTCCTTTTCTGCATCAGCAAGCACCCTGCGACGCTCTTCCTCAAAGGAGATCTCCTGTTTTTTAGTTGCCTTTTTATTGAGCAAAAGAACAATTATCGAGATTGCTCCACCAATCAGCAGTCCAACCAGCAGGTATATGATAGTGTTCATTTCCGTCCTCTCCTCCTTTTGTTCATTAGTATTTTTATTGTCCTTTCATAACCCTGGTCAGAGGGGCTGTAAAAGCTCCTCTGACGTTCCATATACTGTTGAGGGACATAGTGTCCCTGAAAGTTGTGAGGATACTTATAGCCTATTCCTCTTTTGAGCCTCTCTGCTCCCCTGTAATGGGCATCCTTCAGGTGGGAAGGAACATCCTGAAGGGGTTCATTTTTTACTGCCTCAAGGGCCTTTTCAATTGCCAGATAGGAGGCATTGCTCTTTGGTGCTGTGGCAACATACAAAGTGGCCTGTGCAAGGGGTATCCTGCCCTCAGGCATCCCTATCTTTTCAACAGCCTGCATGGCAGCCACAGCCAGCTGAAGTGCCACAGGGTCAGCGTTTCCTACATCCTCGGATGCACAGATTACGATTCTGCGGGCAATAAACATCGGGTCCTCACCAGATTCAATCATCCTTGCAAGCCAGTAAAGGGCTGCATCAGGGTCAGAACCCCTCATGCTTTTGATGAAGGCTGAGATGATGTTGTAGTGCTCCTCTTCATCGTAGTAGAGCATCCTTGACTGGGTGGACTCTCTTACCACCTCAGTGGTTATGCGGGTTGGTGATTGCCCCTCTTTATAGGTGCTCAGGAAGGCAAGCTCAAGGAGATTGAGGGCCTTACGGGCATCACCTGAGGCGTAAAGAGCAATGAGCTTCAGGGCATCATCATCCACAATAAGGTCAAACTCTCCAAGACCCTTTGGTGAGGTTATTGCACGATTGAGCAAGGTGATAATGTCTTCTTCTTTCAGGGGCTTAAACTCAAAGATGTGTGACCTTGATGAAAGGGCAGGTATCAGGGCGAAAAAGGGATTCTGAGTGGATGCTCCAATCAGGATTATCTCGCCTGACTCCACATGGGGCAGGAGGGCATCCTGCTGGAGACGGTTGAATCGGTGGATTTCATCAATGAAGAGGATGGTCTTTTCCCTTTTTGCAAAGACAAGGGCATCCCTTATGTCCTTTACACCAGAGGTGACCGCATTGAGGGCAATGTAACGGGCACGGGTTTTTCTGGCAATTATCCTTGAAAGGGCGGTCTTTCCAGTGCCAGGAGGGCCAAAGAGTATAAGGGAGACTATGCGGTCCTGTTCAATTAGCCTTCTCAGGGGTTTTCCCTCCCCGAGCAGTTCTTCCTGACCGCAGAACTCCTCAAGGCTTTCAGGCATCATACGCCATGCAAGGGGTCTTTGTCTCTGACCGTTGAAATCAAACTCCATATTCAAAGCAATAACCTCTTTTTTCTCTTATGGTGAAGCTACCTTTGGAGGGAAAAACTTGGAATGCTGATGTTTATTTTCAAAATCTATATTTAGTTTAAGCTTAAAAACTGACAGGCCTGGAACCATTGGGCACAGGATAGCAAATTAAAACCACCTTTTATGTGGTTTTTGATTCCAGGACTGAAGAGTCTTTTATTTACAAGGCCCTTGCCTCCAAAAGTATTATTCACCATAAGAGGTTTTAGTATCCCGCCCAAAGGTGTAGATGAAAAATTAGACCCCATAAGGACAGGTGGGTGTCCTGAAGGGTGTTTAGGCTTCCAAGCACCCAATACTGAAAGCAGGTTTGTAACAAGGAAGACATAAAAACCTTTCAGAATTGGGTGCTTGGCATGCACACCACATCCCTTACCCAGACTCCCTGATGGTCTAAGATGTCGGATCAACTTTTCCATCATAATCACCAGTGGGCAGGAAATTTCCCTACTCTTTTATAACAAATGTGGGGGAAATCTTGCAAGGTATCTGGATGGGGGATTGGTATATTGGTATAGTGGTATAGTGGTATAGTGGTATATTGGTATATTGGTATATTGGTATATTGGTGTAGTGGTGTATTGGTGTAGTGGTTAATATGCGTTAATTGCGTTCTTTGCGTTTATGCGTTCATCGAGTTTATTGCGTTTATTGAGTTAATTGCGTTTATTGCGTTGGTTGCGTTCGTTGAGTTGATAGTGAGTTTGGAAAATT
>CAZIIE010000019.1:0-18916 GCA_964539375.1 uncultured Nitrospirota bacterium
CACAGGGTGCTCAAAACTAATCTTCTTTCTGATTTCCCAGCCCATAAAACTCAACACTCAACACTAAACACTTAAATCCCTATAGCCCCTTCACCCCTTCACCAATTAACCACTCAACCAATACACTAATAAACCAATACACCAATAAACCAATACACCAATAAACCAATAAACCAATAAACCACTATACCAATCATTTCATTCTCTTTTTCCTGAAAAACTCCTGTAGAAGCTGTCTGCATTTCTCCTCAAGCACACCTGAACGAAGTTCAACCTGATGGTTAAGTCTCGGGTCAGTGGTTATGTGATAGAGGCTTTCAGTGGCACCTCCCTTTTCATCTTTACAGCCATAGACCAGTCTCTTTATACGGGCTCCAACAATGGCGCCTGCACACATGGGGCAGGGCTCCTTTGTTACATAGAGGGTTGTATTGGTAAGGCGCCAGTTGCGGAGTTTTCTTGAGGCCTCTCTGATTGCGATTAACTCGGCATGGGCGGTTGGGTCATTAAGGGTCTCCCTCAGGTTATGGGCCTTTGCTATTATCTCTCCTTCTTTAACCACTAAAGCCCCAACAGGGACCTCATCTTTTCTGAAGGCCTCTCGGGCCTCAGAAAGGGCGATCTCCATGAAGTGAGTGTCATCCTTCATAGGACTATGTTTATAAGCCGACCCTTTATGACTATCACCTTCTTGATTTCCTTTCCATTGGTGTGCTTTTTCACCCTTTCATCAGAAAGGGCTCTTTCCCTTATCTGCTCATCTGAAAGCCCTGATGGTATCATCATCTTTGCCCTCACCTTTCCGTTAATCTGGACAACAAGCTCAAGCTCCTCCTCCCTGGCTGCCTCCTCATCCCATTCAGGCCAGGGCTGTTCAAAAAGGCTTGGCCTTTCACCGATTCTCTCCCAGAGTTCTTCTGCCACATGGGGCGCAAAGGGACCAAGCATCAGAAGGAGGTTCTTCAGGGCAAATCTCACCACTACGTAGTCGTCATCATTGGTGGGCTTGAAGGAGGATATCTCGTTGTAGAGCTCCATCATTCTTGCAATTGCGGTGTTGAACTGAAAACGCCTCTCAATGTCTTCGGTTACTGCCTTTATGCTCTGATGGGTCTTTCTGTAAAGAGGAGCATTATGGGGTGTTATGTTTAACCCTTTTTCCTTAACTGATTTCAGCTTTTCTTGCCTTTCCAGAACAAGGTTCCACAGGCGATTTATAAATCTGTAAGTGCCTTCAATTCCGCGGTCAGACCACTCAAGGTCCTTCTCAGGTGGTGCGGCAAAGAGGGAAAAGAGCCTTGATGTGTCAGCTCCGTACCGCTTTATCAGATAATCGGGGTCAATCACATTCTTTTTAGACTTGGACATCTTCTCAACCCTACCCCTTCTGACAGGGCTTCCACACTTGATGCACCTTTCATCCTTTACCTCTTCAGGAAGGAGCCATCCGTGCTGGGGACAGCTAAGGGTCTCCTTGCAGACCATTCCCTGGGTGAGAAGGTTTGTAAAGGGTTCATCAAAGTCCACAATGCCAATGTCTCTTAACACACGGGTAAAAAACCTTGAGTAAAGAAGATGTAGAACTGCATGCTCAACTCCACCTATATACTGGTCAACGGGCATCCAGTACTTTATCTTTTCTCTGTCAAGGGCATGGTCATCCCTTCGTGAGCAATACCTGATAAAGTACCAGGAGGAGTCAACAAAGGTATCCATTGTATCGGTTTCCCTCCTTGCCCTTTTGCCACAGCGGGGGCAACTGGTGTAGAGAAACTCCTCGGAGCTCAGAAGGGGGGACATACCAGTTCCAGTGATCTCCACATCCTTTGGAAGTATTACAGGCAGGTCTTCCTCAGGCACGGGCACAATGCCACAGTCATCGCAGTAAATAATTGGTATTGGTGTGCCCCAGTAACGCTGTCTTGATATGCCCCAGTCGCGAAGACGGTAATTTACCGTTGCCTTACCGAGTCCCTTTTCTTCAAGATAATCAATGATTGCCTCTTTAGCCTGTTCAGAGGGCATGCCGGAAAATCCTGCCGAGTTGACCACCACTCCAGGGTCTTCATAGGCTGCCTCAAGGGGTTCATTAAGTGCTCCCTCTGGAGGCTGAATGACAACCCTTACAGGCAGGTCAAAAAGACGGGCAAACTCAAAGTCGCGCTGGTCATGGGCAGGAACAGACATGATTGCTCCTGTTCCGTACTCCATCAGGACAAAGTTTGCTATGTAAATTGGTATCCTCTCATCATTTACAGGATTAATGGCATACTTTCCTGTAAACAGCCCATGCTTTTCCTCTGCCACACCGTATTTGTCTCTGACCGCCTTTAATGCCTCCCTGTCACTGGTTAAGCTTTCTGCCATTGGATGAAGGGGGGAAAGACAGACGAAGGTTGCACCCCAGAGGGTGTCGGGTCGGGTGGTAAATATCCTTATAACATCCTTTGTGCCCTCTACAGGAAAGTCCACCTCCACGCCACGGCTTTTACCTATCCAGTTTTTCTGCATGGTGATTACATGTTCAGGCCATCCATCCTTCAGCTTTTCACAACCCTCAAGTAACTCCTCGGCATAGGCTGTTATCTTCAAAAACCACTGTTCAAGCTCCTTCTGTTGAACCTCTGAGTCACACCTCCAGCATCCACCATCAACGACCTGCTCATTGGCAAGCACAGTTGAACAGGTAGGACACCAGTTAACAGTGGAGCTCTTCCTGTAGGCAAGTCCCATCTCGTACATTTTCAGAAAGAACCACTGATTCCAGCGGTAATATTCTGGGTCACAGGTTGTTACTTCCCTTGACCAGTCATAGCTCAAACCCATACGGTTTAGCTGTTTCTTCATGTATTCAATGTTTTCGTAGGTCCACTTTGCGGGGTGAACACCATGGTTAATTGCGGCATTTTCAGCTGGAAGCCCAAAGGCATCCCAACCCATTGGATGAAGCACACTATAGCCCCTCATCCTCTTGTAACGGGCAATCACATCTCCGATGGCATAGTTTCTGACATGACCCATGTGGATCTTTCCCGAGGGGTAGGGAAACATCTCAAGACAGTAAAACTTCTTTTGACCACCCTCGGTGCATCTGAATAACTCCCTCTCATGCCAGTAACGCTGCCACTTAAGCTCTACATCTTCTGGGTTGTATTTCACATCTTCCTCCTGTTAAGCGATTTAAGGGATTGAAAGGTGCTTTGATATTGTATAATATTACAGTCAGGAAGTTACAAGCAACAAAGGGTTTCTTTATTTTGTTTATTTGACAGTAACTTATAGGTTCTGGTATTTTTAGGGATGAAAAAGGCTGTATTGTTAATTGTCATAATTGGATTTTCCTGCCTTCTTGGTAGTGGACACTCCGCCTTTGGCTTTGATAATTTGGGGCTAATGCCACCCCAGCCCCTTGGTGTTTTTTCCACACTGAACACCGATACAGCTGGGAAGGGCCGATATCAGATAATGTTATCAGTGGAGCGTTCCATTGACACAAGCTTTTATAGATTTTCACTTTCCACAGAATACGGTGTTACAGAGGACTCTGATGTGCTATTTACCCTGCCCTTTGTGACAGGGCTTGAGGATACAGAGGGTCTCGATGATATATCCTTAGGGTTTAAAGGCAGGCTCATCAGAGAGTTTAAGTATAGTCCGACCCTTTCCTATGTGCTTTCCTTTTCAATCCCTGGAAAGGATGTGCTTACCAGCCATGGTCATGCTGGTGGTGGAATTGTGCTCAGCAAGAGGGTGGGGCCCTTTCAGGGCAGTCTGAATATGTTTTATTATAAGCCCACCAATGCCTCTCAGGAAGACCTCTTTGAGACCAGGATTGGCCTTGACCTGGCGGCAGGGCATAATCTCAACATAATGAGCGAGCTTTTAATAAGAAAGGGGCACGATACAGAGACCGTTGACCTCATTGAAGGAAGATTCGGCTACAGGGTCAGGATATCATCAAACACATTTTCTGTGCTCGGTGTTGGTTATGATTTTAAAAACCGTAACCCTGAGTGGCGGTTCTTCTTTTCCCTCTCAATGGGCTTTCCTGAGGTAAAGGAAAATATTAAAGAGATTTATGAGGAGGAGTAATGACTCTTAGAAGGATATTTATCTATGTGTTTGCTCTGATTTTGATTGGTTTTGAAACCGTCTTTGCCCACTCTGCAGTGGAGTCTTTCTCTGAGATTGTAAAATTGAGGGCAAAGACCGTAGTTAACATTAGCACCACCCAGATTGTTACCAAGAAGGAAAGCCCCTTTCCTTTCCTGCCCCGCACACCTATGGAGGAGCCAAAAAGGTTCAGAAGACACTCCCTTGGCTCGGGAGTGATTATTAGCAGTGATGGTTATATCGTTACAAACTACCATGTTATAGACAGGGCTGAGGACATAAGGGTTAGGCTGTGGGATGAGACCGAGTATCCAGCCAGGGTAATCGGAAAGGATGAAAAGACCGATGTGGCACTGCTGAAGATTGAGCCAGACCGTGAATTGCCAGTGGCACCCCTCGGGGACTCGGACAGGCTTGAGGTGGGCGACTGGGTGATAGCCATCGGTAACCCCTTTGGCTTCAGCCATACTGTTACAGCTGGCATAGTAAGTGCCAAGGGAAGGGTTCTGGGAACAGGCCCCTATGATGACTTCATACAGACCGATGCAGCCATTAATCCTGGCAACTCGGGTGGCCCCCTCTTTAATGTTGATGCTGAGGTGGTTGGTATAAGCACAGCCATTTTTTCTACCTCAGGTGGAAATATAGGCATCGGGTTTGCCATTCCAATTAATGTGGTGAAGAATGTGGTGAAGTCCTTGAAGGAAAAGGGCTATGTGGAAAGGGGCTGGCTCGGTGTAACCGTTCAGAAGGTCACCCCTGAGATTGCAAAGAGCTTTGGCCTTGACCGACCAAGAGGGGCATTGGTAGCTGATGTAACAAAGGGCTCGCCAGCAGAAAAGGCAGGAGTGCAAAGGGGAGATATAATAATAGAATACAATGGCAACCCCATTGAAGGCATGTATGAACTTCCCCGTCTTGTGGCATCCACACCTGTTGGCTCTACTGTGGAGATGAAGGTCTTCAGAGACAGAGAGGTAAAAACCCTCACTGTAACCATTGAGAGGCTTGCAGAGGGCTCTGCTACACCCGAGGGGTTGATTGCAAGGGTGCTCGGCTTAAGGGTTAAGACCCTTCATCCTGCCATTGCTGAACAGTACGGGATAAAGGATGGCGGAGCTGTGATAGTGGTTGGTGTGGCTGAGGGCTCCATGGCTGAGGAGGAGAACATACATAAAGGTGATATAATTATTGAGGTCAATAGAAAAAGGATTACCACTGTAGAAGAATTAGCTGATTTGGTTAAGGATTTAAGAAAAGGAGATTCGGTGCTTTTACTACTTAAGCGAGCGTCAGGTTATATTTATATAAGTTTGAAGGTGAGATAAAGTGTTTGACATTGGAATGCCAGAGCTGATAGTAATCTTTGTGGTGGCTCTTCTTGTGTTTGGCCCCCAGAGGCTGCCTGAGCTTGCAAGAAGCCTTGGAAAGGGGGTTGCTGAGCTTAAGAAGGCACTCCAGGGTGTAAAGGAGCAGATTGACACCGAGATGGAGGAGATAAAATCGCCCATCTCCGATGAGATTAAGGACATAACAAAGGATTTGCCCCGATTTGATTATCAGGAATACCTCAAGGAGGTAGAAAAAAAGACCGAAGAGAAACCTGAGGAGAAACCAGAAAAGCAGGAGAGGCCTGTTTCAGATGAGTGAGGAAAAACTTCCCCTTACAGCCCATCTTGAAGAATTACGACAGAGGCTGATTAAATCCCTTATAGCTGTGGGCATTGGTTTTGGTGTCTCCTTCGCATTTTCTGAGAGGCTTTTCAGATTTCTTACCATTCCGCTCAGGTTTGACCTTCACTTAAAGCTTGCTTCTCCCTTTTTAGAGCTTATACCAAAAGAAAAGCCTATACAAAAACTTGTATTCCTTGCTCCTGCCGAGGCTTTCTGGATGCATATAAAGGTTTCCATTGTGGCAGGTGTGTTATTGTCTATACCGGTTATACTGTATCAGCTATGGCAGTTTGTAGCACCAGGCCTTCTGCCCCATGAGAAAAAATATGTCGGTCCCTTTATTATTGCAGGAACAGGACTTTTCCTGATAGGTGATGTCTTCTGCTTTATGGTTATACTGCCCTTTGCAATGGGCTTTCTTCTTACCTATAAAACAGGCTCTCTGATGCCCATGATATCTGTGGGCAGCTACATTGACTTTACACTGAAGTTCCTCCTTGCCTTTGGTGCAATCTTTGAGCTTCCCATTGTGATACTTTTCCTGACAAGGATGGGTATTGTTACGCCAAAGACCCTGGCAAAGAACAGAAAATATGCTGTGCTCATAGCCTTTGTGCTTGCAGCTATCCTGACACCCACGCCTGATGCCTTTAATCAGACCCTTATGGCAGGGCCTATACTGATACTTTATGAGGCTGGTATAATAATCTCTAAGGTCTTTTCCAGAAAGAGCGAGGAGCCCAGCGATGATAAGGGGTAAAAGTGTCAGGTCTATAGTGTGGGATATATCGGAGGGATATGTTACGGTAAATCCCCTTTTTCTTAAGCCTCTTGACAACGATGTGATAAAACAGTTATATAAGGAAATCCAGCGTGCCCAGAATGAGATAAGGGGGGAGAAGTTTCCATACAATGATATCCAGGCCATCAGGCAGCGAAACATGAAGCTCCAGCGGCTGAATTCGGCTCTGATGATAATCAGGAATTACCTGAAACAGAGAAGAATAATTATTGTTTAACCATGTCACAGGATACCGAAATCAGAGACCTTATTCAGGCAATCCTTAAGGCAAGAAAGAACCTGCGGATCTATCCTGAAAACAACCCCATCTACCAGAAGACCCTTGAGGATGTTTACAGCAGATTTAAGGAGATACTTGATTATACCGATGAGTTAAAGTTTAAGATAAGACAGTTTGAGATACTCCATGACGACCAGGTGGTCTATGAAAACAGGCAGAAGGATGAGAGTCTGGCATTGCTGTTTTTCAAGGACGGGGTGAGGGAGCTGAGCTTTAAAAAGGGTCTTCCAAAGGAAGAACTCCTGGATTTCCTCAGGATAATCTCTTCCGATTTTGAGAGGGAATATCTTGATGACGATGTGGTGACCCTGATGTGGGAGAGGGATTTTCAGTACATTGGCTATGTGGTTGATGAAAATTTTGTTTTTGATGAGGTGGACGAGGGATACGAAGAGATTGCCACAGAGGAGGCAGTGCAGGCACAGGCTGGAGAGGATGAGATTATTAAAGCCTATGAAGATGCCTTTGGTGCTACAAAGGCTGAAAAGATTAACATCGTGCCCCTCACCAATGAAGACCTTCATGCCATAGTTGAGGAGATTGAGAACGAACCACCTGACAAAAGTTATAAGCTTATGGTGCTCCTTTTTGAGTCACTCAATTATGCTGAAAGCAAAACAGAGATTCAGAGCATTACAGGTTTTATGAAGGATACGATAAGATATGCCATTGAGCATGCTACACTGGAGACACCCCTTTATGCTTTAAAGAGGATAAAGGAGTTCAATGAGGAGACCCAGAAAAGATATTTTAAGGACCTCATAGATTATATTAATTCTGAAGAGCTCATACTTGCCTTTGGCGACACCCTTGAAAGAGGGGCTGTGTATGAACCAGATGATATAGAGGAGCTGTCTTCCTATCTGAACGGAAAGGCGGTTCCCCCTCTTTTAAGGCTTCTTGGCGAGCTCCAGAGTATATCAGCCCGCAAGGTTATCATAAAAATCCTGACCGTGCTTGGTAGAGATTATATGGAGGAGGTTGCCCGTGGATTGAGAGATGCAAGATGGTATGTGGTCAGGAATGTCATATACATACTTCATCAGATTGGTAAAAAGGAGGCAACCCTCTATCTGAAACCCTTTATCAGGCATCCTGACCAGAGGGTAAGGAAAGAGTGCATAAAGGCCCTCGGGGCCCTCGGTGCGCAGGATGTCCTGAAACCCCTTCAGGATGTTCTAAGGGATGAGGACGAATCAATCAGGATTGCGGCCATAAGGAGCATTGCCCGTATTGGTGGAGTTCTTGCCAAGAAGATAATACTTGATGAGATCAAGGGCAGTGATTTTATAAACAGGGGCTATGAGGAAAAAAAGGAATTACTTGAGGCACTTTGCAACTGGCCTGACCCTGATACAGAGGAGCTAATAATAGGCTTTTTTAAAAAGAGAGGCTTTTTCAAGAGGTCCCGATACCAGGAGCTTAACGCCCTGGCTGCCCACTGTCTTGGTATTCTCGGCACTGACAGGGCCCTTGAGGTTTTAAGAAAGAACAGGAATAACAAAAATCCATTGGTTCAGGAAAACATTGTTAAGGCAATAAAGAGGATTGAGGATGCAAGAAAGGGATGATAGGCAGTTCAAGGAAAAGGCAAAGGAGCTGATAAACCAGCTTGCTATTATCATCAGAAATGCCTATTTGCATAGCCTTGATAATGTGGCAGTTCGGTCTGCCATGGACAGGTTTATAGAGCTTCTGATGCCTGTTATTGAGGAGGACAATCTCGCCAGGGTTGAGCTTCTTGGTGAGTACTTCTACCTCAATGAAACAAGGATAAGGTATCCCCTTGAGCTGATGTTAAACTTTGACTATTTGATAAGGGAGTTCAGAAAAAGGGGGCTTGGTGCTGTAACATTCTATCCAGGCCTCAGCAGGGAGCACCTGATAGTTTTTGTAAAGTCCTTCATTGATGCGGCCTATCTTAATACCCCCTATGAGGCAATGGTTGCAAAGCTTGAGCCGATTGATACAATTGACCTTGCTCCCCTCAAACATGTAAGCGAGGAGGAGGGACTTGACAGAAGAAGGATTGTGAAAAAGACCTATTTCAATGCTGTCTCCTTTACAAAAGGAATAATCACCAAGTTGAGGGCTGGCGAGAAGGTAAGTATAAAGAAGGCAAAGAGGGTTATAGAGTCCATGGTGAATATGATTCTTGAGGAGGAGCAGCTACTGATTGGCATGACCGCCATAAAGGATTACGATGAGTACACCTACCACCATTCAGTGAATGTAAGCATTCTTTCAATTGCTATAGGCCAGAAGATAGGTCTTCACAGAAAGGCACTTACAGAGCTCGGCATTGTGGCGCTTTTTCACGATATCGGCAAGATGGAGATACCCAAGGAGATACTCAATAAACCCTCGGCTTTTACCGAGGAAGAATGGAAGATAATCAAGAGACATCCCTACTGGGGACTGCTGACGGTGCTAAAAATAAAGGGGGTGGATGATATCACCATTCGCAGTGCCATTGTTGCCTTTGAACATCACATGCATATGAACTACAGTGGTTATCCAAAGGTTAAGACCCAGCTACCACTGGACTTTTACACAAAAATCGTATCAATTGCTGACCAGTACGATGCAATGACCTCTTCAAGGGTTTACTCAAGGGTGCCCCTTCAACCTGACAGGGCATTAAGTATAATGATGGACAGGGCAGGCACACAGATTGACCCTGTGCTCTTTAAGTTCTTTGTAAACATGGTTGGTGTATACCCTGTGGGCTCCCTTGTTCTGCTTGACAGCAGGGAGATGGGGCTTGTTTATGAGTGCAACCCTGTTTATGCAGACAGACCAAGGGTAATGATAATCGTTGATAGCTCTGGAAGAAAGGTAGAAGGACATGTGGTTGACCTTACCGAAAAGGACGATGCTGGCAGGTATAAAAGAAGCATTATAAAAACCCTTGACCCCAACAAATACAGGATAAACCTCTCAGAGTATCTGCTTTAACAGACATTGCTATCAAATTAATCGCCTTAAAGACATCCCGATGTAATTATATCCATGCCTTCAGCCATGTTTTGCTTTGCGACAGGAGGCATTGTTCCGTGCTCTTTTGGCAGGGTGTCTTCATTTTTCATGGGGCTGCTTCTTTCCTGGTTGCTCCTCATCCTCATCTTCAAGCATACGGTACTTTGCACCTTCGGGGTCATCATACTGGCCGCTTTTTACAGCCCACAAAAATATTAGCCAGGATGCAAGGCCCAGAACAAGGGCTACAATTATTAAAAAGAATATACTCCACATAGATATGGGTTCCAAACAGTTCAAACAGTTCAAACGGTTTGAACGGCTCGAACAGTTTGAATGGTTCAAATCTTTAATATCTTAACAACCTCAAGGAGTTGCTAACAACCACCAGTGAGCTTATGGCCATTGAGGCTGCAGAGAGGATAGGATGGAGCAGGCCTGTCACAGCAAGCGGAATGGCTATAAAGTTATAGGAGAAAGCCCAGAAGAGGTTTTCCCTGATTATCCTTAAGGTTTTTTTTGAGATGTTCAATAGCTCAACCAGTGCCATGAGCTCTTTTTTCATAATAACCACTGAGGCACTTTCAAGGGCAATATCTGTTGCCCTTCCTGCAGCCACTCCCACATCTGCCTCTGTCAGGGAGGGGGCATCGTTTATGCCATCGCCAACCATCATGGTGAAGGCACCTCTCTGTTTAAACTGCTTAATCTTTTCAACCTTCTGAAGGGGGTCTAAACCAGCATGCACCTCATCAATTCCCGCCTCCTGGGCAATGTATTTGGCAACCCTTAGAGCATCGCCTGTGAGCATCACTGTTTTTAAACCAAGTTTCCTGAGCTTCTTGATAGTATCTCTGGCGTCAGGCTTAAGATAATCCACAATGCCGAAAACACCTGCAAGCCTGCCTTCCAGAGCAACATAAACCACGGTCTTTCCCTCACTGCTCAACCTTTCAGCATACCTCGTAGTGTCTTTATCAATAAGGACGCCCTCTCTGTTCATCAAGTCCCTGTTACCAATCAGTATTTCTCTGCCCTTAAATCGCACCCTGATTCCCTTGCCCGTGATGCTTTTAAACTCTTCAGGTCTTTCGGAGACCCCGTCACAGAGTTTTAAAATAGCCCTACCAAGGCTGTGGCCTGCCGAGGCCTCGGCAACACAGCTAAGATAGATCAAATCATCCCTGTTGATAAAGGCCTTAATATCAGTAACAGAGGGTTTCCCTTCGGTGAGGGTGCCAGTTTTGTCTATGAAGACCACCTCTGTCTTTGCTGCCTGCTCAAGGATGTCACCCCCCTTAATGAGTATACCCTTTGTGGAGGCCCTTAAGGAACCAATTAGCACTGCCAGGGGGGTTGCAAGTCCAAGGGCACAGGGGCAGGCAATAACCATCACGCTTACAGCATTCATTAAGGAGGGCTCAATAGAAGAGGTTTTTATAAACCAGAACAGGAAGGTAAGCACCGAGATTGAAAACACTAAAGGAACAAACCAGCCTACCACCCTGTCAGCAAGGCTTTGAACAGGTGCCTTTCTTGACTGGGCTTCCTCCACAGCGGTGATTATCTGTGAAAGGACTGTATCCTTCAAAAGCCTTGATACCTCAATAACAAGCCTGCCGTTTATGTTAAGGGTGCCTGCAAATACCTCGGAGTTTAGGGTCTTCCTTGAAGGTCTTGATTCGCCTGTAAGCATTGACTCGTCCACCTCCGCCTCACCCTCAACCACTATTCCATCAAGGGGTATCTTCTCTCCGGGCTGAACCTCTATCCTCTGCCCCCTTTTTATAGATGAGACAGGCAAAAAGAGGGGCTTGCCCTCCGGTGTTATAAGTCTTGCATCGGTGGGCTGAAGTTCAATCAGCCTCTGAAGGGCCTGTCCTGCCTTCCTTCGAGCAGAAACCTCAAGAAATCTGCCAAGCAGGATAAGGGTGATAATCATGGAGGCGGTGTCAAAGTACACCTCTCTGCCTTTAAGGAGCATTAAAACACTGTAAAGGTAGGCTGAACCTGAGCCAAGCAGTATCAGGACATCCATGTTAAGTGACCTGTGTTTTATACTTGATAGGGTGTTTCTGATAAAGGGAGCACCACCGTAAAACAGCACAGGGGTTGCCAGTGCCCAGGCTATAAATTGAAAGGTCCTTTTATACACAGGCTCAATACCCTGAAAATAACCTGCATACAAGGCAACTGAATAGAGCATAAGCTGCATGGAGAAAAAACAGGAGGTCCCGAACCGTATAAGAAGGTCTTTTTTTTCCCTCTCCAGTGCCTCCTGATATTCTGAGTATATCCCTGGCCTTGGTGTGTAGCCAATGGAACTGATCAAGTTTAATAGCCTGTCAAGGGAGAGTTTTTGGTCATCCCACCTTATTCGTGCCCTGTGGGTTGCGTAGTTTATACGGATATCCTCTATTGCCTGCTCTTTTTTCAGATAGTGTTCAATAAGCCATATACAGGAGGCACACCTGATACCCGAGATGGTAAGCTCAAGAACCCTGTTACCCCTTTCTCCTTTAAGATAATCATAAAAGAGGGAGGGGTCGGTCTTTGTTTCTTCAGGTGGCCCTGGACTCCAGCCGGTTCGCCGCCTGTAGAACTCTTCAAGCCCTGCATTGTGAAGTATCCTGTAGATGGATGCACAGCTCTGACAGCAGAAGCTTAGCCTCTTGCCATCAATCTCCTCTACAATCTCACCATCTTTTCTGATATCAGAAAGGCAATGGCTACACCGTGCCAAACCGCCTCCTGTATATAAACAATATTATCCCTGCCACAATCATTGCAGAACAAAGAATCTGACCCATTGTGAGAAAGGACAGGACAAAGCCAAGCTGGGGGTCTGGCTCCCGAAAGAACTCAAGAAAAAATCGTATTAAGCCATAGAGGATGAGAAAAAGGGCTGTAAGTGTGCCAGTGGTTTTCAGACGGTCTTTAAGGGTCCATAAAAGCACAAAAAGTATGACTCCCTCACCAAGGGCTTCATAAAGCTGGGAGGGGTGCCTTGGAAGGGGACCTCCTGAAGGAAAGACCATTGCCCAGGGCAGTGATGAGACCCTTCCAAAGAGCTCACCGTTTATAAAGTTTCCAATCCTTCCAAGACCAAGACCGATAGGTGCTGTTGAGATGATAAGGTCTGAGAAGAGCCAGAAGTTAACCTTTGTTTTCCTTGAAAATATTATGCCTGCCAGCAGGGTGCCAATCAGTCCACCGTGAAAGGACATACCACCATGCCAGAGCGCAAAGACCTCTAAGGGGTTTTTGATATATTCAGCGAGGTTGTAAAAGACCACATATCCAAGCCTTGCACCAGCAATGAGGCCTACAATCAGGTAGAAGTACAGGTCATCAATAAGCTGCTTTGAAATAGAAAGCCCTTTCTTTTTTACCTGATACCTGACAAGCAGATAGGAGCATAAAAACCCCAGCAGGTACATAAGCCCGTACCATCGGACCTCAAAGGGGCCTACCTTAACAATATAAGGTCTGATATCTGGATAGGGTATCAATTATTAAATAGCCTTTTTGAAAACTCTCTGTTTAGCTTAAAGCCCACATCAAGCATGGAACAAAACATATTGTGGGCAAGGACTTCAGAGTCAATCTTTATAATTGATTTAATAGAGGAGTTTATTATAAAGGCCTCCTCGGTGTAAAGCTCCACGATGTCATTGTTTATGTCAAGGTACTGTTGTTTTGTAAAAACCTCCTTGACCATCTGGGAGAAGTCCTCCGAAGAGTTTGCTTCAAGGAGTCTGTAAAAAAGCTTCAGCTGTAACTCAGTCCTTTTCCTTCTAAGAGGCAGTATCCTGTTGTAGTCATATTCTATTCTGAGAGGCAGAAAACGGATGTCACGAAGAAGTTTTTTGTCTATGCTTATGCTTTCTTCAAGTATTTCGTCAATATCCTGAGCCGTAAGTTTTGTGCCTGCCTCATGCAGAAGAACCGCATGCTCAAGGCAGAGCCTGTAAAACTCAAGCTCCCTTTTAACCCTGTAATTGAGGAACTTCTTAAAAACAGGAAGCTCCACTGCTGAAAACCTCTTTCCACAGTGGCTGATGCACTGTCTGGAAAGTGAGTTGAGAAATTCCTCAGCATGTTTCATTATCTGCTCTTTTTTACCCATAGAAAATCTAATTGCTGCTTTCAGTTTTTTTCAGTCCGTATCTCTTTATCTTAAGATAAAGGGTTTTCCTGTCAATGCCAAGCATACGACTTGCCTTTGACTGGTTCCATTCAACACGCTCAAGCACCCTCGCTATGTGTTGTCGTTCCAGATCGGCAAGAGTGATTGGTTGGGATTCTGTTTCAACAATACCTGAACAGGGCAGGGTAAGATGCTCGGGCTGTATGAGTTCTTCATCACAGAGTATGATTGCCCTTTCAATTACGTTTTCAAGCTCTCTGACATTGCCAGGCCAGTCATATTTTTTAAGCTGAGCAAGGGCATCCCTGGATATTCCTTTAATTGTCCTTGAAAAACGCTGATTGTATTTTTTAATAAAATGTTTGACAAGGGGCTCAATGTCCTGGGGTCTCTTTCTAAGTGGAAAGAGGTTGATATTGATCACATTCAGCCTGTAAAATAGGTCTTCCCTGAAATCACCTCTCTTTATAAGCTCTTCAATATTTTTATTGGTAGCTGCAATCACCCGTACATCAACCCTTAGATTTTTTGTGCCTCCAACCCTGCGGAATTCACCTGAGTCAAGGAATCTCAGAAGCTTAGCCTGAAGCTGCTGGGGCATCTCGGCTATCTCATCTAAAAAAAGGGTGCCACCATCGGCTGCCTCAACAAGACCATACTTTACCTTAAAGGCATTTGTGAAAGCCCCCTTTTCATGGCCAAAGAGTTCACTCTCTATCAGGTTTTCAGAGAAGGTGGCACAGTTAAGGGCAAGAAAGGGGCCTTTAGACCTTTTGCTCTGCTTCCAGATGAGCCGTGCAACAAGCTCTTTGCCTGTGCCGCTTTCACCCTGAATTAGAACGCTTGAGTCAGTCGGGGCTATCTTTTTTATAAAACTCATTAACTGCCTGTAAAAGGGGCTTTTGCCCACAAACTCTTCTGGTTCAAACCTCTCCTTGAGGGCATTCTGAAGTATTATGTTTTCAAGGCGAAGACGGCGCTCCTCAAAGGCCTTTTTTATTAATATAACAAGCTCTTCCAGTTTGTAGGGTTTTGAAAGATAATCGGTGGCACCTTGCTTCATTGCCTCTACCGCTGTTTCCACGGTCGCCCTTCCTGTCAGAACAATCACCGATGGCGATGAGGGGTCTTTTTTGATTTTTTTAAGAAAGCCAATCCCGTCAAGTTCAGGCATTACAATGTCTAAAAGGACGATATCAAAGCTTTCAGCTCTTAGTTTCTTAAGGGCCTCCTTTCCATTAGAGGATACCTCAACCCTGAAGCCCTTTCGTGATAGCTCGTTCTTCAGTAACCTCCTTACAGGCTCTTCATCGTCCACCACAAGGATGTTTATCTTCTGAACGCTTTTATCCATCATTATGGTTTTTATGCTAATGCATTACTGGTAGTGCTATGATAAAAGTGGTTCCCTTTCCAGGTGTGCTTTCAACATCAATGGTGCCTTTGTGTTCGGTAACTATCCTGTGACATATTGATAGGCCAAGACCGGTGCCTTCACCAATTGGTTTTGTTGTAAAAAAGGGGTCAAACACCCTTGGAAGGTCCTCTTTCTTTATTCCAACTCCATTGTCTTTAATTTTTACAATAACCCTTTTGGCTTTACCCCTTTTTTCCAGTCTTGTGGTTATGGTTACCTTTCCTCGTTTTTTCATAAAGTACAGGGAGTTCATGATTATGTTCATAAACATCTGCCTGAGAGAGCCAGGGTCTGCATAGAGTTCATCAACACTTTCGCTGAGGTCCAGCTTAATCCTATGGTTTAGCTTCTTAGCCCTGTGATTAACCAGTAGAATAACCTCTTTTATAAGTTCGTTAAGGTTTATCAGCCTTTTTGTGCCCGAACTGGGGCGGGCAAAGTCAAGGAGGCTTGACAGAATGTTTTTGCATCTGAATATCTCCCTGTTTATAGTTTCAAGATACTCGGGAAAATCCCTGAAGGCTTCAGTTTTTAAAAGCTCCTCATCCTTTGCCCTTTCAATAAGGGCCTCTGAGTAGCCGGCTATAATCCCCAGGGGGTTGTTTATTTCATGGGCAACTCCAGCTATGAGGGTTCCAAGGGAGGCAAGCTTGTCTGCCCTGATAAGTTCCTGTTCAAGCCTCTTCTGCTCGGTAACATCTCTGAGGTAGTTAACTCTTCCATAAACCCTGCCATCGCTGTCAATCAGAGGATAGGTCCAGTAGTGATAGGCTGTTCCTTTAATATCGGTTAGTTCTTTATAAAACCTTTTTCTGTCTCCTGCCTGTTCAGCAGAAGAGGGCTCTGAGGCTGGGATATTGAGAAGTTTCAAGATTTCAGAGGAGTCCTTTTTTATAAGGGAAAGCTCGGGCTTTCCTGATTTTTCAATAACCGTCTTATTTACCCTTAAGACCCTTCCTTCCAGGTCTTCTATCCAAACCAGGTCGGTTATAGCATCAAAGGTCTTTTCCCATTGCCGTTTTTCCCTGGTTATCTCTTCAAAGAGCAGGGCATTCTCAAGGGCAATGGAGAGGTGTTTTGATATGGGCAGAAGGATTTCCAGGTCCTTTTCAGAGTATTTTTCAGGCTCGGTGCTATCAAGGTTCAAGGTGCCCAGGGGTCTGTCTTTGTAAAGGGGGATACTTATTGTTGACCTTATTCCCTCTTCAAGGAGCCTTCGGTCAAGGGGGAATTGGATTTCCTTTTTCAGATCCCTGTTAATGAAGGGTCTCTGATTCAGGGCGGTCCAGCCTGAGCTTGTCCCATCAAGGGGTGCATAAAGACCCTTTGTAAGCCTTGTTTTGAGTTTTGTATCAAGGGCAAAAATCTTCTGTCTTTCCTTTTGTTCATCAATTATGTTGATGCTTGCCCTGTCAAAGCTAAGCATTCCTCTCAGTTCAGAGGCAACGAGCCTGAATATGTGGCCTATACTGAGGCTGGAATTTACCAGAGAACCTATCTCATTTATAAGCTGTATCTGTTTCATCTTTTCACGGAGGTTCTCTACGAGTCTGACATTCTCTATTGCAACTGCAAGATGATTGCCGATGGTTGATAGAAACTGCATGTCAAGGGAACTGAAGCTATGGGGTTGCATCTTACCCACACCGAGCACGCCTACCAGATGCCAGGGCTGTTCGTCAAGCCTTTTCAGTCGCAGGGGAACTCCTGCTATGGTTCTGAAGCCTGGGCTTTTAAGGGCACTGTCCATTATGCGCGGGTCTTCCTTCGCATCTCTCACAAGTAATGGTCTTTCAGCACTGAGAACCCTTCGGGCAAACTGCTCGTAAGGTGGTTTAAAGGGGGTTTTATTAAAAACCTCTTCTCCTTTACCCTTGTAGCAACACAGTTCAAGCTCCTCTGTTGAGTCCTTTAAAAGGTAAATCCAGGCACCATCCACATTCAGGGTGCTCACCAGGGTCTCAAGCACAGACTGGTTGAGCTCCCTTAACTGTCTGGGCTGGCTTAGAATCTGGGAGAGGCTGTTGTAGGTGTTTATCTCCCTTCTTCTCTGGGTAGCCCTCTGGGCAATTTTAAGTATATTTGTAATGTCTTCAATAATCAGGGTAAAGCCTTCATCGGCAGGTATCACGGTAATCTTTGCAGAAAAGACCTCCCTGTTTTTTCTTAAACACCTTCCATCAAATACATGGGTGGAGCTGTTAAGAAAGGATGTCCTGAGTTCAGGGGCTGCGATAACATGGTTTATGTTCAGACCGATAATCTCATCCTTTCGGTAGCCGAGTTTTCGGTAAACTGTCTGGTTGCAATCCCTTATGGATAGGTTTCTGTCTGTTAAGAAGGTGGAAAGTCCAAGGGCATCAAGGCATTTAAACAGATATCCTGTGTCTGAAAGTTCTGTTAATGCGTTCATACAATATTTTATCATAACCATAGTCAGTAAAATAGAGTGGAAGGGCATAAATGCCGATGGTCAATACAAAAAAGGGCTTTTAGGGTAAAATAAAGAGATGAAACTGAGGATAGGCCATCTATCAACCCTTTATCACACATCTATACTTATGCAGGCTGACCCATCCCTTTTAGAAGGGCTTGATTTTGATATTCAGTGGAGTCTTTATGGCACAGGCCCTGCAATTGTAAAGGCCTTCGGTGAGGGAAGGATTGACCTTGCCTATATAGGACTCCCACCTGCCACTATCGGGATTGCCAGTGGTTTGAGACTTAAGTGTATTGCAGGAGGGCATGTAGAGGGCACGGTTATATCTACCCTGAAGGGCAAAAGGGCAGAGGATGAGGAAACCCTTTGCAGGGCCTTCAGGGGTTTTAAAAGGGTAGCTGTTCCTGGCAGAGGCTCAATACATGACCTGATACTTAAGGATATTATCCATCGTTGTGGCAGCAGTGTTGAGGTGTTGAATATGGCCTGGGCTGACGAGGTGCTTGAGGCCTTTGTTTCAGGAAAGGTGGATGCTGTGGTGGGGACACCCTCTCTTGCCGAGGCTGTAAGGGTTTATGCTGATGGAGATATCCTCTATCCACCTTCAAAGCTCTGGCCCTATAATCCAAGCTATGGCATTGTGGTCAGGGAAGAGCTCCTTGAGGAGCCAGAGATACTTAAGGAGTTTCTTAAGGTCCATGAAAGATGCACTGAGGTCTTAAGAGAAAAACCAGAGGAGGCAGCTGAAAGGATTGCCTCTTTGATGGGCATAGTGGACAGGGATTTTGCACTTAATACGATAAAGATTTCTCCCCGATACTGCGCCTCATTGCCCGAGGAGTATATACATTGCACCGAGAGGCTTACCCGCAGGCTTTATGAGCTTGGTTACATTGAAAGGGTTCCCGAAAGAGATGAGATCTTTGAGCTCTCAATAATAAGGGAGGTTCATCCTCAAGAGCATCATTACAAAAAAAGCCAGGATGCTCCAACCCCTGATAGGGGATGAAGGGCAGGATGGCATTTTTTGTAAACTTTTGGTGAGGGGAACTCAAAGGGGC